>NZ_JAGWCX010000035.1:0-41325 GCF_020657775.1 Clostridioides sp. ZZV14-6345
ATTTAGCTTTAGCCATTTTGAATTTCCTCCCTTATCTTTCGATATAAATTAATTTTGCTCACAATAAGCTTATGGTAAGTATTTTACTATTAATCATTTCTGTTTTCAAGATGTTTTTCTAATTTTCTCTTAACCCTTTGTAAAGCGTTATCTATTGACTTTACATCTCTTTTAAGCTTGTCTGCTATAAACTGGTATGACTTTCCATTTAAATATAATTCTAGCACTTCTAATTCCAAGTCACTTAATAATTCGTTCATCTTGGATTCTATATTCCTTAGCTCTTCTTTACTAATTATAAGCTCTTCTGGATCTGTTACTATACTTGTAGCTATAATATCTAAAAGTGTTCTGTCTGATTCTTCATCATATATTGGTTTATTCAAAGAAACATATGAATTTAAAGGTATATGTTTTTGTCTTGTTGCAGTTTTTATAGCAGTTATTATTTGTCTTGTTATACATATCTCCGCAAAACATTTAAATGAATTTGTCTTGCTTCCATCAAAATCTCTAACTGCCTTATAAAGGCCTATCATTCCTTCTTGTATTATGTCTTCTTTATCTGCTCCAATCAAAAAATATGACTTTGCCTTTGCTTTTACAAAATTTCTGTATTTGGTAATAATGTACTCTAGTGCTATTTTATCCCCTTCACTTGCTCTTAATACAATGTTATACTCATCCTGCTGACAATTGTCTATTAACTCATAACTTTTTTCTTTTGCTACCAACATGTAAATCTCCCCCATATATAAAACAAATTTATAGGTATATTATAGTCTAAAGAAGCTAGTAATTTCAACGCTTTCTACGAATGTTCTCAAGTTTCGACAATGTTTCCTTATCTAACCTTTCCTCCAACCAATTTCGCTGAATTTTTTTCCTCAAACCGATATTTTTTTCCTTCATTTTATTCTTGGAACGATCTAACTCTAACTTTAATTCTCTTGCAGACATTCTAGTAGCACCTTTTCCTAAAATCATTTGTTGTTCTGCATAGTCATTAGTAGCTACTTTTACATCATCATATTTTGATAAAGAAGTTATAAATTTTTCTATATAACTATCCGCTGTTTGATGTTCTCTTGTATAAACTATTGTTATATGTTTTCTTTTCTCAACTTTTTCTCTTGAATTCTTAACATTATAAGCGTCAAAAACTATTATAGTCTTATAACCCATAAACTCAGAAAATTCTATAATATCATCAATAAGCTTTTCTCGAGAATCTTCTAAGTCCTCTTTAGCCAGTTCTTTTAAATTATCCCACGCATTTATAATATTGTAGCCATCTATTATTAAGTAATGATTTATTTTTTTTTTCATAGTTATTTACTTTTATCCAGTCTTTGTCTGAATATCTCATATAAAAGTATGCCACCTGCTACAGATGCATTTAAAGATGTAACATTACCTATCATTGGCATTTTTACTATAAAGTCACAGTTTTGTTTAACCAATCTAGATATTCCAAAACCTTCACTTCCAATTACTACACCAAGAGGGCCAGTAAGATTTTGTTTATAAAAAGTTTCTCCATCCATATCAGCAGCGGCAATCCACAGCCCTTCATCCTTGAGTCTTTTTATTGTATTAACTATATTGGTTACCTTGCAAACTGGCATATACTCCACTGCTCCAGCAGATGCTTTAGCAACTACAGGGGTTATTTGTACAGACCTTCTTTTTGGAATAATAACTCCATGTGCCCCTACTGCATCCGCTGTCCTTATTATTGAACCTAGATTATGTGGATCTGTTATTTCATCTAGTATAATGAAAAATGGGTCTTCATCTTTATTCTTTGCTAAATCTATTAACTCATCTAATTCGTAATACTTATATTCACTTGCATAGGCTATTACACCTTGATGTGAATGGCTTGTACTTACTTCATCTAGCTTATGTTTATCAACGTACTGGATAATTATGTTCTTCTCTTTAGCCATTCCGATTATTTTTTTAATTGACCCTTCTTTAGCTGAATTTGCAATTAATATTTTGTCTATTTCTCTATCACTTTTTATTGCCTCTATTACCGGATTTCTTCCTTCTATACTTGCCAAACTATTCACCTCCTACAAGGCCTTAAATTTTTCTCTAACTTGAACTATATCTCCACAAGTCATAGTTCCTTCTGGACAACTACCATTTACACAGCTTGGACCAGTTTTTTTGAATAATATAGGAGCAACCTTTTTAACCTCTCTTAACATCTCTACAGCTAAATTTCTTATTTCCCATTGTGCTCTTTCACAGCATCTATGTTCAAAGAAATTAAATAAACTTCTAGCATTTATAGTAAATACCATCTTTGTTTCACATGCATTTGGAAACACATATCTAGCATCTTCTATTGCTTTCTTTTCAGCCTGTCTTTTTGCTGTTTTCTCATTTTTACCATCTTTTATTAGGTCATTATAATGATTTTCAAACAATATCTCAACTAACTTATCATAATTCTCTTGGTCTTTTTTCATTGAGTTTATAAATAACTCTTTTGCATTTTCTATTTTTTCTATTTCTGGAGGAATTATGTACTCAAATTGTTCTAATTTAACATATCTTTGACTTTGTTGTGAAAAACTAGCTATACGATGTCTAACAATTTGATGTGAACAAGCTCTTGAAATACCTTCTATTGAAAATGTAAATGAAGCATGTTCTAATATTGACCCATGACCTATACTTAATAACATATTTAAAAATTTCTCTATACTTTCATCTGTTAAGTCTTTTTCTATTTCGTCTGTTCCAACTGGTGAATAACATAGCTTAGCTGCCATAGCTATTACTTTTTCTGGTTCAGGTGTATGTGATATTAATTTTACTTTCATAAATTCTTATCCTTTCTCAATGCTAATTTCTATATATTTATTATACATTAGTTATAAAAAAAGTGTTGCCTTATTACTTATTATTAAGACAACACTCTTTAATATTTACATATCTCTTTCAATAATTTTGATTCCTTTATTGATAATATATTGAAGTCTCTCTATTTCATTATTTAAATACAAATATCCAACTAATGCCTCAAACCCAGTTGCATGTTTATAGTCTATAATATCTGCGTTTTTAGGAGAAGTATTTGATTTTTGATTTCTTCCCCTTTTATAAATTTTACTCTCTTCCTCAGTTAATTCAATTTCAATTTCATGAATTATGGTTGCTTGAGCTTTAGCTTTTACATACTTTATAGCTAGTTTATGCAAATCATTAACTTTTTTTTGTGTATTTTGTCTAATCAAATGTTCTCTTATATATGTTTCATACACTGTATCACCTAAGTATGCTAAAACTAGTGGTGACATAGTAACTAATTCAGTTTTTTCCATTTTTATATCCTTTTCCACTTAACACCTTGTCTTGTGTCTTCTAATACAATTCCCATATCTAATAATTGTTGTCTTATATCATCTGCTAATTGGAATTCTTTATTTTTCTTTGCATCAGTTCTTTTTTGTATCAATTCTTCAATGTCCTTATCTAATACAGTATCTTTTTTCTTATTTACAATATTTAATACTCCTGTAAGTTCATTAAATTCGTCTAAACATTTTTTGGCAAACTCTAAAGAAGAGTTTTCATCTACATTAGAATTTATTAACTTAGCTAATTCAAATATTACACTTACTGCATCTGCTGTATTAACATCATCATCCATAGCATCTATAAACTTTTGTCTAAAGTTATCTAATTCTTTAACAAGTTCTACTTCTTTTTCTGTTAAATAAGAGGCTTTTAAATTACTTAGTATAAATTCTAATTTTTCTTTAGTATTATATAGCCTTTCAAGACCAGCTTTAGCTTGATTTAACATCTCATCACTAAAGTTTACTGGATTTCTATAATGTGCTGATAACATGAAAAATCTTACTATCTCTAAATCATATAGTTTTGATATATCTCTTACTGTAAAGAAATTACCTTTTGATTTACTCATCTTTTCATCATTTATATTTATATATCCATTATGCATCCAATATTTTGAGAATATTTTTCCACTTCTAGCTTCACTTTGAGCTATTTCGTTTTCATGGTGTGGGAATGTTAAATCTTGACCACCTGCATGTATGTCAATTGTTTCACCTAAGTATCTCTTAGACATAACAGAACATTCTATATGCCATCCTGGTCTTCCTTCTCCCCAAGGACTATCCCATCCCGGCTCACCTTCTTTTTTTGCTTTCCAAAGAACAAAGTCCATAGGATGTCTTTTTTGGTCATTAACTTCAATTCTTGCTCCTGCTTCTAAATCTTCTTGTTTTTGACCTGAAAGCTTTCCATACCCTTCAAACTTATTTGTATCAAAGTATACATCGCCATTTACTGCATATGCATATCCCTTATCTTCTAACTCTTTTATAAAATCTATAATCTGTTGTATGTTATCTGTAACCTGAGGATGAACAGTAGCTCTTTTTATTCCTAATCCATCACAATCTACAAAATATTCTTTTATATACTTAGTAGCAACTTCTTCTGGAGATATCCCTTCTTCGTGGCTTCTATTTATAATCTTATCATCAACATCTGTAAAATTTTGTACATAAGTTACATCATATCCTCTATACTCTAAATACCTTCTTAGAGTATCAAATATTATAAATGGTCTTGCATTACCTATATGTATATAGTTATACACTGTTGGACCACACACATACATTTTTACCTTTCCTTCTTCTAATGGAACAAATTCTTCTTTTGTTCTAGTCAATGTATTATAAACTTTCACACTCATCACCTCACTATATTTTTATAAATTATTTTCTTAACATTATATATTATATTATAGTTGAAAATTGCAATAAATAATAGTATTACTATCATTTTTCATACTATCTTTCAAACTACATAATAATACTATTCTCTATTGCTCTTCTAAAAATATCTTTTTTTGAGAAGAACATTTTTCAAAAGTTTCTTCTGTAATCATTTTTTCATCTTTTAATTTTTCTAAAATTGTAACATATTCTAAGCATAGCTCCTTTAATTCCTTTTTAACATCATCCATATTACTATACATAGTAATTACCCCCTTAATAATTAAATCAAACTAAAATAATAGATTCCCTTTTTCTATGCTTAATATTTTATTAGTTTATTATTCATATTTTATTTATATTTTTGCTTTGCTTTTTATATATTAAATTTATTACCTTAAATACCTTCATTTTCTTAAGCAGATATTTTCATCAAATACTAACACAAAAAAAGTCCGCTTCTAAATTAGCGGACTTTTATGACTATAATATATTATTTTTTACATAAGCTATTCTATTTAAGCAAGTTTCTTTTCCCAAAACCTCCATTACTTTTGGTAAATCTGGACCATGCATTTGCCCTGTCAAAATTATTCTTGAACCCATAAATAAATTTTTCCCTTTTATTTTGTACTCTTTTTGTATTTCTTTAAGCATAGCTTGAACAAACTCAGCATCTAATACATCTGCTTTTTCTATTTTTTCTTGCAAAGCATCTATTAAAGTAGGTATATGTTCTAATTTTAAGAACTCACTTCCTTCTTCAGTTTCTACATCTATTTTATCTCCAAAAAATATACATGCATGTTCAGTAACTTCTTTTACATATTGTAATTTCTCTTTAAGCACTGATATCATACTCTTTAAAAAATCATACTTACTAGTAACTTCTTCTTCTGTTATAAATCCATCTTCTATTAAAAATGGTATTGCTAAATCTGTTAGATAAGCATCATCACCATCTTTTATATAGTGCTGATTAACCCAGTTTAACTTTTCAGTATCGAATACTCCACCACTTTTAGATACTCTTTCTACAGAGAAGGCTTTTTCTAATTCTTCCATTGTAAACAACTCTTGATTATCTTCTGGAGACCAACCAACTAATGCTACATAGTTTACCAAACCTTCTGGTAAATATCCTTTTTTCTTGAAGTCTTCAACTGCTACATCACCTTGTCTTTTACTTAATTTTTTCTTTTCTTTATTAAGTATATTTGGTAAATGCACAAAGACAGGTGCTTCCCATCCAAAAGCTTCGTATAAATAAACATGTTTTGGAGTAGATGATACCCACTCTTCTCCTCTTATAACATGTGTGATTTTCATTAAATAGTCATCAACAACTACTGCAAAATGATAAGTTGGAAATCCATCTGTTTTCATTAATACTTGGTCATCTAAGTCATTAGTATTGAATTCCATATCTCCTCTAACTAAATCTGTAAACTTAATTGTATGATTCTCTGGCAACCTTAATCTTATAACATATGGTATTCCTGCTTTTATATTTGCTTCTACTTCTTCTTTAGAAAGATTCTTACAATGACCATCATATTTAGCTGTTTCTCCTGCTGCTCTTTGAGCATCTCTTACTTTGTCTAGTCTTTCTTTTGTACAGAAACAGTAATAAGCCTTTCCACTGTCTAAAAGTTGCTTTATATATTCTTGGTATATATCTAATCTCTGTGATTGAATATATGGACCATATTCTCCTTTTTGCACTACTTTTCGACTATCATCTAATATAACACCTTCATCATGATTGACACCAGCCCATTTCATAGCATTAAGCATATTCTCTATAGCACCTTCTACTAATCTACTTTGGTCTGTATCTTCTACTCTTAATATATATTCTCCGCCCATTTTTTTTGCAAATAAATAGTTGTATAAAGCAGTTCTTAAACTACCTATATGTACAAATCCCGTTGGACTTGGTGCAAACCTTACTCTTACATTCATTTTTACTTCCTCCTGATATTTTATTCAATATAACTATAATATTAAACTAGTACATTGTTTTGCAAGTTTATTTTTAATCAAATCTAATAATAATATCCTTTTTATTTAAAAATACACATGTTTATTATATCAGAAAATCCTAGTTTTAATTTCATAAATCTTTCTTTTAATCCATTTATTTTCTAAAAATTAAAAGTACTCTTTATTACTATTCATTTATATTTATTATTTACTTTATTGTATATCTATATAACAAATATATTTTTCTTTCATTATATATAATTATTAAAAATAGTTCTCTACTATATTCTTTTTATATAAGCATCTATAAGTTATTTTATAAGACATCTGCAAATACGATTTTTTTGCTCATAAAAATAAAAACTGGGATAAAGTGTTAAATACTTTCTATCCCAGTTTTTATTTAAATGTCTTATTTTAGTAAGCTTTTGCCATTACAACCATACTATCTGCTTCTTTTCCACAGTACACACACTTATGACCTAAGTTTTCTTGTTCAAAAGGTAAGCATCTTATAGTTGCTCCTGTTTCTTCCTTAATCTTAGCTTCACATTCTGCATCTCCACACCACATAGTCTTGATGAATCCTGGTTTTTCTTCTAAAGCTTTTCTAAACTCATCCATATTTTCAACTACAGATGTATTGTCTTCTCTATGTTTTCTTGCTTTTTCAAACATATCATTGTGTATAACATCAAATAAATCACATACAGCATCAGCTAATCCTTCTAAAGGCATAGGAGTCTTTTCTAAAGTATCTCTTCTGAATATCATAGCTTGATTGTTTTCTATATCTTTTGGTCCAATTTCAATTCTTACTGGAACACCTTTCATCTCCCACTCATTAAATTTCCATCCAGTTGTATAATTATCTCTATCATCAACTTCTACAGCTACTCCCTTAGCTTTTAAATCAGCATATATCTTATCAACAGTCTCCATTACATTTCCTTTTTTAGCAGCTATAGGAACTATAACAACTTGAATTGGAGCTACTCTTGGTGGTAATACTAGACCTCTGTTATCACTATGAGTCATTATAAGTCCACCTATAAGTCTTGTAGATGCACCCCAAGATGTATGATATGGATTAGCTAAATTTCCTTCTCTATCAGCAAAAGTAATATCAAAAGCTTTTGTAAAGTGTTGACCTAAGAAGTGACTTGTACCTGATTGTAATGCTTTACCATCATGCATCATAGCTTCTATAGTATATGTTCTTTCACCACCTGCAAACTTCTCACTTTCACTTTTTTGACCAGCTACAACTGGCATTGCAAGTAATTCTTCACATAATGCTTTATATACTTCTAATTGTTGTATTGTTTCTTCTTGTGCTTCTTCTGCTGTTTCATGTAATGTATGACCTTCTTGCCATAAAAACTCTGATGTTCTTAAGAAAGGTCTAGTTGATTTTTCCCATCTAACAACTGAGCACCATTGATTATAAAGATATGGTAATTCTCTATATGATTTTAACCATTTCGCATACATTGTACATATTATAGTCTCTGAAGTAGGTCTTACACACAATCTTTCTTCTAATTTTTTATTTCCTCCATGTGTTACCCATGCAACTTCTGGAGCAAAACCTTCAACGTGCTCTGCTTCTTTGTTTAATAAACTTTCTGGTATTAATAGTGGGAAATAACAGTTTTTATGTCCAGTTTCTTTAAATTTTTTATCCATAAAGTCTTGCATTTTTTCCCATAAAGCATATCCATATGGCTTTACAACCATAAATCCTTTTACTGGTGCATAATCAACTAAGTCAGTCTTAGTTATTACATCTGTATACCATTGTGGGAAATCATCTTCCATTTTTGTTATTTCTTCAACAAATTGTTTTTCATTTTTTGCCATTTCAATTACCTCCTCATTTATTATATTTTATAAAAAAACACCATTTTATCTTTTTATATAGATAAAATGGTGTTTATAAAGTACAACTCTGATTATCTATATAATAGCCTTCTTTAAGTTACTATCCTAATCTAACATTATTTCTGATAAACTCTGCCTTTACTTTTGCATTTATTTCTTCTATGTCAATTATTTCTTTATCTTCTTTATGTCTAAATTTAAATTCTACTTTACCTTCATTAATATTTTTACCTACTGTAATTCTCATAGGTATTCCTATTAATTCTGAATCATTGAATTTAACACCTATTCTTTCATCTCTGTCATCTAATAAAACTTCTACACCCATAGCTTGTAAATCATTATATATCTTTTCAGCTATTGATATTTGTTCCTCATTTTTCATATTTGCTGGAACTATAACAACATGGTATGGAGCTACTGACAAAGGCCATATTATACCTTTCTCATCATTATGTTGTTCAATTATAGCTGCTGCTGTTCTTTCAACACCTATTCCATAACATCCCATTACTATAGGTTTTGATTTTCCATCTTTATCTATGAAGTTTGCATTCATAGATTCTGAGTACTTAGTTCCTAGTTTAAATATATGTCCTACTTCAACACCTCTAGCTATTTCAAGAGGATTTCCACATACTATGCACTTGTCACCTTCTTGAACATTTCTAAAATCTCCAACTATTCCTTCAAAATCTCTTCCATAGTTGGCATTCTTTATATGATACTCAGTTTTATTAGCCCCAACAACAATATTTCTTTGTTCAACAATTTCTTTATCTATAAATACATAATCAGCATTTATACCTATTGGGCCTGCAAATCCTACTTCTGCATTAGTTACTTTTCTCACTACATCATCTGTAGCAAGAGCAAATTCTACAACAGAACCTATAGCATTAGATACTTTAACTTCATTAACTTCTCTATCTCCTCTTACAACAACTACAACTGTTTTTCCATCTGCCTCATATACTAAAGTCTTAGCAAACTTATCTGGAGAAGTCTTTAAAAACTCTACTAACTCTTTTATTGTGCATGCTCCTGGTGTATGAGCTTCTTCCAATTCCTTCATATCTTCTTTTTCTGATACTACATTACAAGATTCTGCTCTCTCTACATTTGCTGCATAATCACATCCACTACAAAATACAACTTCATCTTCACCAACTTCTGACTTAACCATAAATTCAGCTGAAGTAGAACCTCCTATAGCTCCTGAATCTGCCTGTACAGGGCTATTCTCTAATCCACATCTATCAAATATGCTTACATATGCATCAAACATATCTTGATATGATTTATCTAGACCTTTATCATCTACATCAAAACTGTAGGCATCCTTCATTGTAAAAGTCTTAGTTCTCATAACACCAAATCTTGGTCTTCTTTCATCCCTATATTTTACTTGTATTTGATACAAATTCAATGGCAATTGTTTATATGAAGTAATTTCTTGTCTTATTATATCAGTGAAGGCTTCTTCATGTGTTGGTCCAAGACAGTACTCTCTTTCTGTTCTATCTTTTAGTCTAAACATTTCTTCACCCATAGCAGTCCACCTTCCAGACTCTTTCCATAATTCAGAAGGAAGTAAAGCTGCACAAAGTATTTCTTGACAATCTTTTTTATTTAATTCTTCTCTAATTATTTGTTCAATTTTTTTGAACACTCTTAGCCCCATTGGCAATTGGTTATAAATCCCTGAAGTCATTTTTTTAATCATTCCTGACCTAACCATTAATTGATGGCTTGTAATCTCAGCATCTGCTGGGATTTCTTTTAATGTTGGCATAAACATCTTTGACATTTTCATTAATAGATTCCTCCTGAATATTAACTTCCTGAAAATATAAAAAACCTCTCATCTCTATACAAGTATAGAGACGAAAGGTTTGATTTCCGCGGTACCACTCTAGTTAGCTATATAAATAGCTCTCTTTTGGGAATATAACGGTTCCTACCGTAAAGATTTTTATACCTTTAAGCTAAAAGACAGGTTCAAAGACTTCCTCTTGAAAACTCTCACCACCGTTTTCTCTCTGTGAAGATTTCATCATTTTACTATTTCTTTATCATAGCTAGTCTTATATTTATATTAATTTCATTTAAATTCACACATTATAGATATTCTATATAGGCCTATTACTCAATATCCATTAAACTTATTACTAATAATATATTAATTATTCTGACTTGTCAACAATAATAAACAAATACTTTGTGAAGCTATACCCTGTTTTGCTCCTGTAAAACCAAGACCTTCTTCTGTAGTTGCCTTTATGTTTATATTTTCAATATCTGTATTTAAAACTTTTGATATATTATTTCTCATAATCTCAATATACGGAGCCATCTTAGGACTTTGAGCAATTATAGTACTATCTATATTCCCAATTTTATATCCTTTGCTTGTTATTAGATTATATACATGTTCTAATAATTTCATACTATCTGCTCCCTTATATTCTTCATCTGTATCTGGGAAATGCTTCCCTATATCTCCTAAAGCTAAAGCTCCTAAAATAGAATCCATTATTGCATGTATCAATACATCAGCATCAGAGTGGCCTAATAAACCTTTATCATATGGTATATCTACTCCACCTATTATAAGTTTTCTATCCTCTGTTAATTTGTGTACATCATATCCTAATCCTATTCTCATATAATTCTCCTTCTACTGTTAACTTCATCTCTTTTTTCCATATTTAATATTTGTTCTGCTATATTTAAATCTTCTGGACTAGTTATTTTTATGTTTTCATAAGAGCCCATTACCATAGTAACATTTTGACCTATATTTTCCACCAACATTGAGTCATCAGTACCATAATAATTGTTCTTATATGCTTGTTCATAAGCATCTATTATGAGATTATATTCAAAAGTTTGAGGGGTTTGCGCTGCCCACAACAAACTTCTTTCTGGAGTTTCTTGTACTGTACCATCTGACACTATTTTTATAGTATCACTTACTGGAACACCTACAACTACAGCCTTTTTTTCTTTAGCCACCTTTATAGATTCGTTAATTATTCTATGGTCTACAAATGGTCTTGCTCCATCATGAATAAGTACTATATCACAATTTTTATCTAATTTTTTTAAGCCATTATATATAGAATCTTGTCTTTCTTTTCCTCCATATGCGACTTTTATATTCTTAAAGTTATACTTATTTATTATATTTTCTTTAAAAAAATCTTCTTCTTCTTTTTTTATACATACCACTATTTCATCTATATTTATATTTTCATAAAAAACTTGAATTGTATGAGCAATAATTTCTTTTTCTCTTAATTTTATGAACTGTTTGTTTATATCTAAGTTCATTCTCCTTCCGCTTCCCGCCGCAACAATTATAACACTATACATGGTATCACCTCGTATTTTATTTTTAACCATCATTTATTAAAACTTTTAATATTTTTTATTTTAACCATATGATTAATTATATATTAAATTTTCAGTTGTATAAATAGTTAATGTCTATTTGCTAATGAAAAACTTGTATATTTATTACAATATATATTGATTTTTCAATAGTCTTGTTTTTAATTTTACAACTTTGTAATGGTTTATTAATATGCAAAAATATTAAAAACCTCCAGTTTGATATAAGATAATTTTATCAAATTAGAGGTTTTATATTAAAATATTAAATTAATTAAATCTATGTAATGTGGATAATTTTTTAAAATACTATTTTTTATTTCTTCTTTAGAGAAATTCACTTCTAACAACTTATCCATATTAATTATGTTATCCTCATAAGAAATAAAAAATTTTGATATCTTCCATTTGTTAACATGTATATTGATTTTACTCTCATCATGAAATGGTAGTACTACTTGAAATTTAGGTGTTTTACCATATGTCCACTCTATCTTTTTATATTTGTCTTCTTCTAGATTGTATACGCTTTTAACATCTTCTTCATCTAATTCAAGTTCTTTTATATTTTTTATATTGGATTTTAAATATTCAACACAATAATCTAAAAAGTAATTTATATCTTTTTCAAGCAAAAAATTAATATTTGTCACTTTACTTGAAACAGATTTAGTTGCATTCGATTCAGTTGATTTATTTGAATTTAGATATTTAGTCAGCTTATTTAAGTCTGAATCGTAAAGAAGAGTTCCATGATAAAGAGAATTTTTTCTTTTTATAGACTGTGCAGAGCCTGAAATTTTTTTCCCATTTAAAAATAAATCTTTTCTTTCAGTTATAGACACATCTAGCCCTAAGGTTAAGAGCATATTTTGCATAAACTTAGTATGCTCCAGAAAATCTATCTCATGAAGCTGTCTATCTTTTTGTATGAATGACATATTAATATTACCTAAATCATGATAAACAGTGCCTCCTCCAGATATTCTTCTTAAAATAGGAATTTCTCCTTTTTCAATAATATCATGATATACTTCTTGATATGGATTTTGATTCTTACCCATAAAAATAGATTCCTCATTTCTCCATATAATTATAATATCATCATTATATTTATCATTCAAAAATAGATATTCTTCTAAGGCTAAATTAAAGTAAGGATTTGTGCTTTTGTTTAATAAGTAATACATAGAAATGTAGACTCCTTTTTTATTTTATCTTATTGCTTATTTTAGACTCAAATAAATTTATATACTATTAGATTTCATATTTTATTTCTTAGCTATTAAACTTATTATATCATTATAAACTTTCTTAATATCACTGAATATCTATATCTTCACATTACTTTTAAAATTTTATCTAGTTTATTTATCCTGACCATATACATTAAAAAATACATCTCTAGCTCTTTGAATTTCTTCATCTGGTAATAACACTGGTGTACCAATTGATTTTGCTAAGTAATATACTTTAGCTGAATCTTCTAACATTACAGCTGATGTAAGAGCATGACCTACAGATGGACCAACTGCAATTACGCCATGATTTGCTAAAAGACATGCTCTTTTGTCACCAATTGCTTCAATAACACATTTTCCCATCTTGTTGGATGTTGCTGGTGAAAATTTTGCAACTGGTACTGAACCTCCTACTTCATTTGCAAGAGTTGTACTTGCACATGCTATAGGTTCATTTAAAATAGCAAAACAACTTGAGTATGTAGAATGTGTATGAATTATACTATTTATGTCTTTTCTATGCTTAAATCTACTGATGCTTTCCATTTCCCATCTATAGTATTTCCATCTGCATCCACTATAACAATATCACTTGGTATAAGATTTCTATAATCCATTCCACTTGGGGTAATTGCTATATATCCAGTTTCTTCATCTCTTCCACTTACATTTCCTCCTGTTAATGTCACTAAATTATAATTTAAAAGGTCTAAAGATGCCTGTAATACTTCTTTTCTTAATTTTTCTAATAACATTAGTTGAATCCTCCCATTCATTATAAATATAGCCTTATATATCCTAATTGTGTTTTAATCACTTAGATATTTTGTTTCAATTTTAATTGAAAATTCCAAAAATTTAATATAAAACTTAAATTTACTCCTTACTAATAGAGATTACGTCTATTTTCATTTTTAATTTTTTATACCCTCTTATTCTTGAGTGCTTTATTTCTAAACTTTAATGATTCTGGATATAAGTACTCTTCTAACTCAACAAAATAATCATATAATTCTATACTATTATTAAAAATTCTCTTATTCTTATCTTTTCTATATCTTTAATTTCATACTTATGTGTAGTCATAAATGAGATAAAATGTATACATTTGCTATCAATAATAATTTCTTTAGGAGTACTTGATGATATAAAAGTATTGTATTGAATATACCATAAGTACAAACAATTATTAACAAACTATATATATTCACACTGAAATTTATATAATTATTAAACAGTGCATAAATCAATATTAAAATCATAAAAAATCCTGGTATTGTAACACTAAGTAAGTACCTTTTAGAATCATATTTATACTTTTCCATAATTCATACACTCCTTAATAAAGTTGTTTTTAGACTTCTTCTTCTAAAGATAATTTTTTATTTTCATTTATTATTCTATTTCTATTATAAATAGCCATTCCTAAAGCTATAACTCCAAAAACTACTCCTCCAATAACTTTATAATTCATAATTTTTACGAATATCCAGCTCAATGGATTCGCACCATCACAAATACTTGAAATCATAGTTGCTCCTTCAGGCATTTTAAAGCTAGCATTTAGAGCCATTTGGGTAAATAATGGAGCTACATTAGTCGCGATTTATTATAGGTGTAAATGTAGTTATACCATACATTCCGACGTTACTTATCGTAAATGTATTACCTTCTTGGTCTGCTGGCATAAGTTTTCCTGTCTTTACTTTTTCGGCAAGTTCTTTACTCTCTTTAGCTATTTCTTTTAAAGATTTTTTATCTACCTTTTTTACTACTGGGACATATAAACCTTCATCTAGACCAACTGCAATAGCTATATTTATATCTTTATATCTAAATATCCCATCATCTGTCCATGCTGAATTTAAAGCTTGATGATTTGGAAGTATTCTAGATACTGCCATTACTATTAAATCTGTAATAGTTAATTTCACTCCAGTTGATTCTTTTACTGTGTCTATTAACTTTGCTCTAAGTGACTTCAATTCAGTGGCATCTACCTCTATATTGAATGTAAATACAGGAGCACTGAAATAGCTTTCTGACATTCGTTTTGCTACAGTAGCTCTCATTGGATTTGGTTTTTCAAACGTTCCTTCTACTGTATTAAACACACTTGAATTTTCATTTTTAGTCTTTGTCTCTTTTTGCTCACTAGCTTTAGATGTATTAGTTGATACAATAGTTTCTTTTGCAGTTAATTTTTCTACATCGCATTTTCTTATTTTTCCGTTATATCCAGTACCTACAATAGTTTCTAAATCTATGTTTAAATCTTCTGCTATTCTTTTAGCTAAAGGAGTAGTATTTGCTTTATTGTCTTTTAAATAATTTAATACATCAACTAAATGAATTCTTCCATTTTCTCCACTTCCAATCAGCTTATCTAATTTTATATTATCTTTTCTTGCTTGATTTCTAGCTGCTGGTGTGGCTTTTACTTTATTTGCCACCATATCTATCCCTCCTTATCTAACAATTAAAGATTTTATTGCTTCTTCTATTTCATCAACTCTTGGGACAACTGCTTTTTCTAACTCTGGATTATATGGTATTGGCACATCTTTTCCACAGATTCTTTTTACAGGTGCATCTAAATAATCAAATGATTCACTTTCTGTTATTAAGGCTGATATTTCTCCACCTAGTCCACCAGTCTTAGCTGCTTCATGACAAATTAGAACTCTTCCAGTTTTGCATACACTTTTCACTATAGTTTCTTTATCCAATGGATATAAAGTTCTTAAGTCTATAATTTCTACATTTATATTTTCTTTTGATAGTTTCTCTGCTGCTTCCTCAACACTTTGTAACATTCTTCCATAAGTAATTACTGTAACATCTGTACCTTCTCTTTTAATATCTGCCTTACCAATCTCAATTACATAATCATCTTCTGGCACAACCCCTTTTTTTCTATATAACAATTTATTCTCAACAAATATGACTGGATTATTGTCTCTTATAGCTGCTTTTAATAACCCTTTAGCATCTTCTGGTGTAGAGGGTGCAACTACTTTTACTCCTGGAACATGACAGAACCAAGCTTCTAAACTTTGTGAATGTTGTTCTGCTGAACCAGTTCCAGAACCACCTGGGCATCTAACAACCATTGGAACCTGTGCTTTTCCTCCAAACATATATCTCATTTTGGCCGCTTGATTTACAATTGCGTCCATAGAAATTGTTACAAAGTCCATAAACATTACTTCCATAATAGGTCTTAAACCAGTTGCTGCTGCTCCTGCTATAGCTCTTCTGATATAGGAGTATCTCTTACTCTTTCTGGTCCGAATTCATCTATCATACCTACTGATACGCCAAATGCTCCTCCATATATTCTATTCTCACAGTAAAATATTATTGGCAACTTCCATATTGATGATAAATTTATTCCTTCATGAAAAGTACCTTCATTTGATGCTCCATCACCAAAACTACATAAAACTATTTTTCCTGTTTTTTTATATTGTTGTGTAAGTGCAGCTCCTGGAGCTATTGTAAGACCTCCACCTACAACGCCATTTGCTCCTAAGTTACCTGACTCAATATCTGCTATATGCATTGAGCCTCCTTTTCCCTTACAAAAACCAGTTTCTTTACCCATAAGTTCAGCCATCATTTTATTTAGGTCTATTCCCATTCCTATAAATTGACTATGCCCTCTATGAGTTAGTGATACTAAATCTCCTTTTTCTAAAGCCATTACAGCTGCCACACTTGATGCTTCTTGACCTACAGATAAGTGAGTTGTTCCATGTACCATACCTCTTGCAAAAAACCAACTAACTTTCTCTTCAAATTTTCTAGCCTGATTCATTCTCTTATACATTTCAAGCAATGTTTCTTTTGATATTGACATATACATTCCCTCCGATTAACTTTTATCTATCTTTTTATTAGTCACAATCTTCTAATAATTTAATTGCTAAACTATTTATAAATTTCACTTTTAATGATGCCTTTATTGCCTCTATTTTTTCATCTCCTGAAGCTACACCGATTGTTCTTTTTATCTTTTTTAAATCTTCTAGCTTTACGCCTAATACTCTTTGATTAAATTCAAGTATAGAAGTTTTCCCTTCTTTATCAAAAGCTTGCAAACAAATTGCACCTATTGAGTTGTATTTTTTTAAATCCTCTATATCTGCTTCATGCATATATCCAGAAGCCATTATTGTTGAGTTTAAGCTCATAGGATTTCCTATACCTACAATTGCTATGGTTGTTTTATCTATTAAATCTAGTACTTCTTTAATTTTTTCATCTTTGCAAAGTTTTTCTTTTGTAGACAAGTCAGACATAACAGCTGGAGCATGTAATAATTTAAAATCACCTCCAAAAGCCCTTGCTAAACTTACTGCTATTTGATTTGCATGAATATCTATTTCATTGTCTCCAATCCCACCTAATAGAGGTATGAATGTAACATTTTTACAGTTATTTTTTTCTACATATCTAGGTATTTCTTTTAGTGTTGTTCCTATTGAAACGCCTATTATATCATTTTCCTTTACTACTCTAGTTAAATATTCAGATACAGCTCTTGCTAGTTCTTGTTTTTGTGTTAGTAAATCCTGTTTATCATCTATTACTATTACTTCTTTTGATTTATATTTTCTTTCTAGACTTCTCTCTATTTTTTGATAGTCATTTTTCAAAACATCAACTATCTGTATTTTTACTATTCCTTGCTCAAAAGCTTCTTTTAATATTCTTGATATTGTTGGTCTTGATATTCCCAATTGATTTGCTATTTCCTGTTGATTCAAATTATCTTCATAATAAAGTGAACAACACTTCATCATTAATCTTAAGTCTCCAATTTTTTTCATTTGCTTTCCTCCAAAATCAAGCTTTTCCAATTATCTTTACATTTGTTCAATTATTTTACTTAATTTCAGTAACATTATAGAAGGGGTTCATATAAAAAGTCAACTGTTTTTTTTGCATAACAAAAAAACGGTGATACTTTTCTTGTACCACCGTGTCATTAAACAATTGAAACATTACCACTTAATTCGTATTATGTATTATTTCTAATTGCTAAATGTCATCTTCATTATTTATCATTTAATTCATTAAGTATAGTATCATATTCTTCGTCAAGCTTATAAAAAGACATTATTATAATTTGTAATATTGTTATAAGTATAGGTAAGTATATAAAACATACTTTTATTGATACTATAGCTAAATCACTTTGAGTATCTGATGTTCCTACATAACCACCAATTGATAATACTGCACCTAATATCGCTGAACCTAACCCATTTCCGACTTTAAACCCAAAGCTAGATGCACTATTTATAAGCCCCTCAGTTCTATATCCAGTCTTCCATTCTCCATATTCAATAGTATCTGAAACAATAGCAAACATTGTTGCTGCTATTCCAGCACTCCCTATTCCCTTTATAACACTTGCAGACATTATTCCAATATAGTTTTGCCCAGATATTATAAACATAACATTTGACGATATTAATATTATTGAACCGACTATTAATACATTTCTTTTTCCAAATTTTTTTATAAAAGGAGCAACAATAAACATAGCTATAATTTGAGATATATTGGAAACCATATTTATGGGACCAAATAATTTTTCATCTCCTAAAATAAACTTTGCATAATATACAGATGAACCACCATTTATCGCAAACACAATAAATATGCAAACTAAGCATAAAGTTATTTGTATCCAGTACTTATTTCTAAATAAAGATTTAATACCTATTTTAAATGGTATTACTTCATTCTTATCTTGCTTAACTGCTTTTACTCTTTCCTTGGTTCCAGTAAATGTTATAAAAAATACCATTATAGATGCTATTCCAAATACAAAAAATGTTTTAGTCCATGCTGATAAATTATTTCCAAAATATTCAACTAGAGGTAATGTAAGTCCATTTATTATTAAAGTACCACAAGTTGCTAATATCATTCTAAATATACTTAATACTCCTCTTTCATACTGGTCTTGAGTTATAAGTGAATTTAGTGTTGCATAAGGTACATTGATTGCTGTATAAATAACAGTAGAAACTAAGTTATATGTAATAAAAATATAAATTAATTTAGAAGTGGCTCCAAGACTTGATGGAACAGAAAATAATAATACTGCTGCTATGGCAAAAGGAATCGCCATTCTTAAAATCCAAGGCCTAGCCTTACCATGTTTAGATTTAGTCCTATCTACTATAATCCCCATTGTTAAGTCACTAAAACCATCCAATATTCTAGATATAAGCATAATACTACCTACAGCAGCTGCACTAACATCTGCGTAATTAGTATAATAAAACAATAAAAATGCTGACATCGCTGAGTATATGATATTGCACCCTAAATCCCCACATCCATAAGAGACTCTTTCAAAAAATGAAGTCTTTTCATATTTAATAGTAGTTGCTTTAACATTAACTTCAGTATTCATAATCCCATACTCCTTCTTGTAAGATTTACCTTCTAATGTTTCTTATTTCAGAGCATAAGTCTTACCTTTGCTCTGAAAATTTTAGTAATGATTTTATTAATCTACATCTTTTGATTCATCTGCTATATATTCAAAGAAATCAAAATCAGCATAGTGCTTATGCTTTACACGGTCTGCACAAGTTAACCCTATAAATGTACCTGTAAATTCTCCATATTTACAGTACTCATCTGAAAACTTAGTTGTATCAAATATCTTCCCTATTCTTTGGTAGTTTTTTTCATCATAGCTCCATTCGAAATATGACTTACGACCTTGTATATGCAAACGAAGATATATTGGTATATCTTTTATTGGTATCCTAGTATTTAAAAACTCTGTTTTCTCCCCATTTTCAAGATGTATTATTGATAGTGCACTTTGACCCAATGTTTCACTATAGTACT
Organism: Clostridioides sp. ZZV14-6345; assembly: GCF_020657775.1. Lineage (NCBI taxonomy): Bacteria > Bacillati > Bacillota > Clostridia > Peptostreptococcales > Peptostreptococcaceae > Clostridioides > Clostridioides sp. ZZV14-6345. Next base: position 20,159 of record NZ_JAGWCX010000035.1, read on the forward strand.
TTCTTAGATTGATATAATTCATATTATCGTAATACATTATCAAGCCTGCACTATGCTGATGTACTTCTGGGTAAAACTCCATCTTAGTAGTTATTCTTGCATATACTGAAGTTAACTTCCTTGCCAATATGCTCACTCTATTTAATGATGTTCTTGATTCTTGTCCTCTAATCCTTACATATCCTGGCCTAGACGTAACATCTGCAAATGATAATGGTGAAATCCTAGGAGCATAGTATTGTAAACCTAATTCATTTGAATCAAAGTCATCAAAACTTGGTATAGATGAAACTAAATGTTCTTCTAGTTTACTTTCTGATACATATTCTTTTGCCAAATTACTACCTTCTTCCATTCGAAGCCAGTTATCATCTGTCCATTTCATTTTTTGAATAGCTGTTTCTCTACCTAAAGTACACCTTAACTCTGGTACAAATGGTCTAGATGTAAGATGAACTAAATATACTTCACCTGTTGGTGTTTCTATATAGCTTCCATGACCAGATTTTTGAAGTTTTGATTCTGGATTGTAGTATTTAGGCTTTAGATGAGCAGGGTCATGCCTCTCATAAAAATCTCCTGGCATTGAGGTTACAATTGGATTCATTGAATCTTTTTCATAAGGCCCCCATATGTTTTTAGCTCTTCCCATGGTTACACTATGACCATATCCAGTTCCACCTTCTGCACACATTATATAATAATAATCTCCACGCTTAGTTATATGTGGTGCCTCAATACAACCTCTATCAGTTCCTCCTGACCATATTCTCTTTGGATACCCTACTATTTCTTTTTTTTCTGTACAGTATTCCACTAAACATATAACACCAGGTTTTTCATATCCTTCTCTAGTTTCCCAGTCTAATGATGAAATCCACTTTTTACCATCATCATCATGAAAAATAGATGCATCAAATCCTGATGAGTGTAGGTATACTGGTTCACTCCACTCTCCCTTTATATCTTTTGATGTAATTAAATAATTATCAACATCAAAATATCTTGCATTCATAGAATTCATAATTCCATAAACTATGTAAAATAAATCTTCTTCTTCACAATAAGTCAAACAGGGTGCCCAAATTCCCTTAGATGAAGGAAGCTTCTTTAAATCTATTTTTGTTTCATCTGTTAAAATATGAGTATATAGCTCCCAATTTTTTAAATCTTTAGAGTGATAAACAGGTATACCTGGAAACCATTCAAAAGATGAAACCACAAGATAATAGTCATCTCCCTTCCTACAAATACAAGGGTCTGGATTAAATCCTGGAAGTATAGGGTTTTTAATCATATCTTTTCCTCCAATTTTAGTTTAATATTCTATAGGATACCATCCTTGAGCTACACATTTGCCTAGGTCCCAACTATCCCATCCTATCCAGCCTTCTTCGTTAGCTGTATCTAGTAATAACTTATAGTTCCAATAGTAGTGACCACTTCCATTTCTCCACGCATCAAGCTGTGCCTTTGCTATCTTCCTATATAATTCTCTTTTTTCGTCTTTTGATAATTTATCCATATTTGATTCAATCCCATTCAAAGGCGATTGACCTCCAGCTGTATCTGTACCACAAGCATATGAATTAAATAAGCTCCACTCTCCACATATAATAGGAAAATATTTTTGCATTTGTAAAATATCCTTAGCATAATTTTCTTTAATATATTTAACATAGCTATCAATATTCTGCTCACATCCATCTGCTTCAGCTAACATCAGATATTGGTGTGTATCTAGAACAACATTTTTAAACTCTTCCTCTCTCATAAAGTCTTTCCATGCTTTTAATTCAAATGCATCATGAAATACTATAACGTTTTCCTCACTCATATAAGGACGCATTACTTTATATGCTTTTATATAAAAATCACGTAAAAATTCTAATGAATTAGGTTTACTTCTTCTTGCCATCTCTTTATCTACAGCCTTAAATCGATTTGGAACATTCATTATGTTCCACATTCTTTCTGTTATTGGTTCATTTAAAATTTGAATTCCATACAATTCATTTCTCATTCCATAACGTTTTGCAAGCCTTTCTAATACATTTAAAGTAAACTCTACATATTCTGGATTTTGTGACCAGTTACATACTCCTGATATTCCTCCATTATCAAATCCATTTTGGCTTCCTGGAACTGTATGTAAATCTATCAATATACTAAGTCCATACTTATCTGCCCAAGCAAATGCTTTATCAAGTTCTTTAACACATCCTATAAATGGTTCACAATCACCAAAAATAAAATATGGTACTGGTATACGAACTGAATTAAATCCCATAGATTTAATCGTTGCAAAATCTCTCTCTGTGATGTATTCACTACGATGAGTCTTAATTCTAGATTCATATATCTCTCTTGAAAGTTGTCTTGGTAAATAGTATTCATCTTCAGCTTCTGTACCTTCAAATAAACTTGAGGTCATCCATTTTTCTAAAACTAACCAACCTCCTAAGTTTACACCTTTTATATACACATAAAGTCCTCCCCTCTTATCTTATTTAAATAGGTATATTTTGCACTTATACTAAAATAATTTTTTTAAGTTATTTTAATATACAGTTATTATATTTGATTTTGTTTGTTTTCTTAAGTATGTTTATTGTCTAATTTATTAGTTGATATTATCTTTTTAATATTGAATATTATAAATTTACTAGTTATAATTTAAAATTATAAGGAGGAGATTATTATGAACAGAAATAGTTTTTCACATGAAATTGTTGAACCTATTGATAATTTAGATGTTAATTTTAAACTATTTGATGATAGTGGTAGTTATGTAGCAAATCATTGGCATAATTCATTAGAAATAATTTATATAACTTCTGGTGATTTACAAATTAACATGGAGGGCTACACTTATAATTTAAAAGCTAATGAGTGTATGTTCATTAATTCTGGAGTTATTCATTCAACTAGATGTACTTATGAGAATACCTCTATACTATTGCAAGTACCATTATCTTTTTTAAATAAATACATTCCTGATTTTAAAAATTGCTATTTTGACTTTAGGGTCAATGTTAATGACAATAACTATAAAAAAAATTCAAATAAAGTTAAACTCATATTAGAAAACATGAGAGAAATCAAACTTAGTTCTCCTCCAGCAGCTAATCTACGTTTTACGAGTTTATTATTTGAACTTTTATTTGAATTATATACAAACTTTAAAATAGCTGTAGGTAATAAAAATATGAAAAAGACAGCACTTGACTTATCAAAATTTGAGCCAGTTTTAGAATATACAAAGATTAATTACAAGACTCCTATTTCTATTAACAAAATTGCTAAGGTAGCACACTTACAACCAGAATATTTTTGTAGAAAATTTAAACAGTATATGGGGCAGACTTACTTAGAATATTTAAATGATGTACGTATTTCTCATATTTATAAAGACTTAATTAACACAAATGATACCTTGTGTAGTATATTAGAAGCCCATGGATTTACTAATACAAAATTATTTTACAGAATTTTTAAGGAAAAATTTAAGTGTACTCCTAAACATATAAGAAAAAAAAATGTATCTAAAATATGAGATTATATGTTATTTATCTTTGTAATTAAAAAAGGAGTTGCTCTTAAAACTTGATTAGAAAAAATCAAATTTGAGACAACCCCTTTTTGTATAATAATTTATTTTTTATAAACTTTCTTCTTAACTTTATTTTATAAAAAGGAAGTTAAATTAATGTGTTAATCTTTATATATCTTTTAATGCTGTCAAATTTATACTTAATATTATCATAGGAACAATTATATAAATAAAAGCTGTTGCTGATGACACTATCCCAGAATCATTTACTAAAAGAGTTACAAAACATCCTACTATTGATGCTATAAATCCTTTAAATATAAGTGGATATTCATCAATCAATTGCTTAAAGTATCTAATCTGATTAATCATAAGAACTAAGATTACCCCTATTCCAGTTAATAGTATATTTACCCATGCACTCGTTTGAGCTAGCTTCAAGTTCATCTCTATCTTTCTACTAAATGTTTGTATTATTTCTCCTGGTCCATTAAAGTAAATTTCTTTTACAAACATACCTAAATGTGAGTTGCTTCCTGAAATCATATCTATAGCTACAAAAACTCCTAGGACAAGTAAAACTGCTATACCTAATAATACAACTTTTTTGAAGTCTATCTTTACATTATATATTAATAATATGAATAGTAAAAATGCAACACATTCAGAAATAGCACTTCCAACATTTGCCCCCATAATTGGAGATGCACTCGTAATTAAAATAACTAAAGAAAAGATTATTACAGACCATTTTGGTACGTTTTTATATGTAAGTAAAATTGCAAATGTAAATATTGCACTACCTATTGCCACACCCTGATACTCATTTCCTACTCCATAATATCTGGCTCCAATTATACAGTCATAACTCATGACATTACTTTTCATTAAATATGAACCAAATCCAGAATCAATAACCAGAATCAATATAGTTAATCCAGTGAAAAATAGCATATTTTTTAAATCATTCTTTATTAAAACTTTACTTATTAAATATATAGTAAGTGTTATTATAATCATTCCTAAAGATATTGCTAATGGTGTTTTGAAATTCATTATTGGAGTTATCATAAATGATAATGGCATTACTATTCCTATTTTCAAAAGCTCCTTTAGTATAAAAAATGTTGTTTCTCTATGATTTTTTGATATATGCTTTCTAAGTAGAATTGCAATCATAGCAACTATCCATGATAAGAAAACTATACTTACAAAACCATTTAGTATTGTAGACCTTATGCTTGAGATAGATACTATCTTTTGATATTCATCCATCAAATATTCTTTATTATCATCTCTGTTAATAAGTTCATATTTTTTTCCAACCATATTTTGATTTTTTATATCAAAGTTTTGTAATATCTCAACTCCAACATCTAGGTTCGTTACAATCCCCTCTCTTCTAGTAGTTGAAGATGACAACAGACCTTTTCCATTCCCATTTAATTTTATTATTGGAGAAAGTCTTCTTTTATTTTTATAATCTAAATCACTTGGAAATGCACTTGATATATAAACAGTGTCATTTTTTCCAACCATAGAAAATAAATTTTTTAAGTATACATCTATATTTTTTTCTATCTTATCTTTCATACTCTCATATGTTTTTTCATTTAAGTTCGGCTTATATAAGTCTAATCTATATGTATCTCCAATCTCTATAAAAACTACATCATTGTTTTTGTAAGATTCTTTAGTTTCTACAATCAGTTTATTATAATCAGTTGATATTCCATAAGGCATAGATAAGTCTTTTTTATTTATATTATCTACATTTCCATTAGGGATTCTTCCATATTCATCCATTGCAGTTAGGCATAAGTTTCTATTTTTAATAAGTTGCCCATTTTCAATTATATCTGAATTTCCCAACACAGATGCTTTTAGACCATTATCAGATAAACTTTGTCCTAATGACCCTAGTACAGAGCCATACTCCCCAAAGTTTAAATTTTCATTTATAGACTTATTTATAGTTAAATTATTTATACCTTTTGCACTTTTTCCTGTTGCCGATTCAAAATTTATATTTTTATCCTTACTTGAGCCTTCAAAATTAATATCTTCTTCATTAGCTACATTAGCTCTTCCACCAGCACCCATACTAGCATATGACCTTCTATCATCACTACCTTTATCGCCTCTTATGTTCATCAGACCGATATATCCTCTATTATCTAGCTCTTCTCTTAATGATTTTATTCTTAACATATTGCTCATACTAGTTCTGTTCATATCTATAAATATTACTTTTCCATGTGTCGGTATGCCATCTGCAAAACTGTATTGACTTGTCGATGTTAACATTATGATAAATGTTGCTAAGAAAGATATAATCTTTTTTCTCATAAATTCTCCCTGCTTTCTGATTTAAATCCTCATCTTTAAGAATACATTAAACATTGTCATTATAAACAAATAAATTTGGACCATCTATTTAAAATAAACAGCCCAAATTATAGGTTTCTTTGAATATATTAATTTTTAGGCTTTGCAAATATCATTCTACCTGCAGGAGTTTGAAGAACAGAAGTAACAAGTACTTTTATAGTCTCATTCATATATTTTCTTCCTCCATCAACTACTATCATAGTTCCATCATCTAGATATGCAACACCTTGTTGAGCCTCTTTTCCTTCTTTAACCACTTGAACAACCATATCTTCTCCTGGTATCGCAACTGGTTTTATAGCATTAGCTAACTCATTTATATTTAATACTTCAACACCTTGGAATTGAGCAACTTTATTTAAGTTATAATCATTTGTAACAACTTTTCCATTTAAAACCTGGGCAAGCTTTAATAATTTGCTATCAACTTCTGCTATATCATCAAAGTCCCTCTCACTTATTTCAACTTCTATATTTAATTCTTTCTGAATTACATTTAATATATCCAGACCTCTTCTACCTCTTACTCTTTTTAAATCATCTGAAGAATCTGCAATATGTCTCAGTTCCTCTAAAACAAAAGCAGGAATAATAAGTTTTCCTTCTATAAAACCTGTTTTACAAATATCAGCTATCCTTCCATCAATTATTACGCTTGTATCTAATACTTTTGGAGGAATGGCTTTTATATCTTTTTTGTTTTCTTTATCCTTATCTTTATCTTTAATAGGATTTGCTAATCTTCCTAATTTTCCAATATTAAATAAATCATTTTTACTTTTAAGCGCAACTTTCATTCCAAGATATCCTAGGAATAAATATAATAGTAAGGATAATATTCCACCTACTATTGGTATTCTATTTACTAATCCACTTAATAAATATGCAATAACAAATCCTACTATAAGACCCATAGACCCTAACAATATATCAGTCTGAGGATATTTTGACAATTCTTTATCCACTATTTTAGCAATTTCTTTTACTTTATTTACAACCCATGGTTCTATAAGATATCCTAAAATGGCTATTATTATACCTGCTACTACAGCTGCGATATAACCATATGTTTCTTTTCCAAATGTTAATATTTCAAAATCTTTCATTAATGTTAAATAGGTTGTTATACCTATTGTAAATCCAAGTAAAATAAACAATATTCTTGTTACTTTCCTTATCAATGCTTCACCCCCTAGTTATACTTATCTATTATAGACCAAAGTGTATATTATATTCAAGAAAAAAGTAGTAAAATTCATTTAAAATTCATCATATGTGTCTATCTAATAATACTAATTGTTTCATTTTTATGAGTCCATTTTTTATATATGTTGCTCTTATTTCGCCTATTCCTTCAACTTCATCTAGTTCTTCAATAGATGCATCTAGAATTTGTTGGAAGTTTTCAAAATAATTTACTAAGTTTTCTATTATTGCTGTTGGTAGTCTATGTATTTTGCTAAGAATTCTATAACCTCTTGTTTTTATAGGCATATCCATACTTTCAGAAAAACCACTATACCCTAATAGTTTTGCCATATTAACTAATTCTATTAGTTCTTCCGAATTTAAATTTTTGACTTTTTTCATAAGTTCTTTTATCTCTGTATTTTCTTTATTATAATCTTTGAATATTAATTTCTGATCTATTCTAGTTGTACCCATTAATTCTTCTAACTGCATACTTACTAAAGTTCCTTCATCACCCAATTCTATCACATATTTTTCAATTATACTTGTAACTCTCATTACCATTTCCATTTTCTGCATGACTAGTGCAACATCATAAATAGTTACCAAATCATTAAACTCCAAAGCATTTAAATTTGTTATAGCTTGGTCTAATACTGTCTTATATTTTTCTAGAGTTTGTATAGCCTGATTTGCCTTAGTAAATATCTTAGATATATCTTCGACTACATACTTCTCATTTCCTCTATAAACTGTTATAACATTTCTTCTTTGTGAAATTCCTATGACTATAGCACCAGTTTGCTTTGCTACTCTTTCTGCTGTTCTATGTCTTGTTCCTGTCTCTGATGTTTCTATAAAATAATCTGGTATAAGCTGTGCATTAGCAAACAGTATTTTTTTTACATCACCACTTAGAACTATAGCTCCATCCATTTTAGCTAATTCATATAGATATGATGGTGAATATTCTGCGTTTATAGCAAATCCACCATCTACTATTTTCATTACATCCTCGTTAGTTGCAATTACAATCAATCCACCTGTCTTAGCTCTTAGTACATTGTTTAAACCTAATCTAAGTGGAGTTCCAGGAGATATCATTTTTAATGCATATAGCATATTTTTATTATCTAGAAAATTCTCCATATTTATTGATTCCTCCCAAGTACTATATTTATAGCTTGTCTTAAGTTATCTACTGGCCATATTTCTATACCCTTGGTGTCTTTTACTACTTCATAATTACTTCTAGGAACTACTATCTTTTTAAAACCAAGTTTTTTACATTCAGCAATTCTCTTTTCTATAAAACTTACTGCTCTAACTTCTCCTGTAAGACCTACTTCTCCTGTAACAGCTATATCTTCATCTATAGGTATATTTCTAAAACTAGATGCTACAGAAATAGCTATGCCCAAGTCAATTGAAGGTTCATTTATCTTTATTCCCCCAACTATATTTATATAGACATCTTGATTTTGTATTTGCAAACCAACACGTTTTTCTAATACTGCTAATAACATACCTACTCTATTATAATCTACCCCTGTAGAGGTTCTTTTTGGTATACCAAAACTTGTAGGTGAAACTAATGCTTGTAATTCAAGTAACATTGGTCTTGTACCTTCTACAGTAGATATTATTACTGAACCCGCCACATCTTTTGGTTTTTCAGATATTAAAATTTTAGATGGATTATCAAGCTCTACTAAACCCAAATCTCTCATTTCAAATACTCCAAGTTCATTAGTTGAGCCAAATCTATTTTTAACAGCTCTTACTAATCTATAAGTATTATATCTTTCTCCTTCAAAATATAGAACAGTATCAACCATATGCTCTAGTAATTTTGGTCCTGCTAGTGAACCTTCTTTTGTCACATGACCAACTATGAATGTTGAAATTCCCATTTTTTTAGAAATTTTCATGAATTTTGAAGTACCTTCTTTAATTTGGCTGACAGTTCCTGGTGCAGAGGATATTTCTGGACTGAAGACAGTTTGAATTGAGTCTAGAATTATTAATTCTGGATTTATACTTTCTAAATAAGATTCAATTATACTTAAATTATTTTCAGCAAATATATATAAATTTTCTGAGTTAATACCTAATCTTTTAGCTCTCATTTTTATTTGAGATTCTGATTCTTCTCCAGTTATATATAGAACAGTTTTTCCTAAGTTAGCAACATTACTAGAAACTTGGATTAAAAGTGTTGACTTCCCTATACCAGGGTCTCCACCAACAAGTACTAAAGAACCTTTAACTATACCACCCCCAAGCACTCTATCTAATTCATTTATATCTGTTGTAAACCTCTCTTCTTCTTTACTTTCTATTGAATTTATACTAACTGGTTTAGATGAAGATTTATCTATTATAAAGACCTCTTTTTTGGTGCTTTTTTGGTCTACTTCTTCTACAAATGTATTCCATTTTGTACATTCTGGACATTTCCCAAGCCATTTCGCTGTTTCATATCCACAAGATTGACATACATATTTTGTTTTTATTTTTGCCATGCTTTTATCATCCTTAATTTATTATTCTATACTATAATTTTAGCATATATGAAAGACAATATGTAAAGATTAAATAAAATAATTAAGGGCAATGAATTATTATAGATTCATTGCCCTTAAAATTTTGTTTAGATTATAAAACTTGTATCCGCAATATTTTAAAATGCAACTCTATTAAATTATTTAGTTTCAAAAACTATTTTCTCATCTTTGACTTTTGCCACTACATTACTTCCCTTTTTCACATCGCCTTTTAAGATTGCTTCAGATAATTCATCTTCTAATTCTTTTTGTAAAGCTCTTTTAAGAGGTCTTGCCCCATATTCTAAATCAAATCCAGATTTAGAAATTAATTTTACAGCTTCGTCACTCATTTCTAGCTTTATATTCATTTCTTTTAATCTATCTTGTAGTTTCGCTGTCATTAAAAGTATTATTTTTGATATGTGATTTTCATTTAATGAATGGAAAACAATTATATCATCTATTCTGTTCAAAAACTCAGGTCTGAATCTTTGTTTTAATTCACCCATTATATTTTCTTTCATTTTTTCATATTGAGATTTTTCTTCTTCATCTCCTTTAGCTATACTAAATCCTAAAGTTTTTTGTCTACCAATTGTAGATGCACCAACGTTTGATGTCATTATTACAATAGTATTCTTAAAATCTACAGTTCTTCCTTTTGAATCAGTTAATCTACCATCGTCTAGAATTTGTAACAGAATATTAAATACATCTGGATGAGCTTTTTCTATCTCATCAAATAAGATAACTGAATATGGATTTCTTCTTACTTTTTCAGTTAATTGACCACCTTCATCGTGACCTACATAACCTGGAGGTGAACCTATCATTCTTGACACAGCATGCTTTTCCATATATTCAGACATATCTATTCTAATTATTTGATTTTCATCTCCAAATTGTACTTCTGCCAATGCCTTAGATAGTTCTGTTTTACCTACTCCTGTAGGACCTAAAAATAAAAATGAACCAATTGGTCTGTTAGGATCTTTAAGACCTGCCCTTGACCTTCTAATTGCCTTTGAGATAGATTTTACTGCTTGTTCTTGACCTATGACTCTATTGTGCAGTATTTCCTCAAGTCTTAAAAGTCTATCAGCTTCTTCCTCAAGAATTTTATTAACAGGTATTCCTGTCCATAATCCTACTACTTCAGCAATAACTTCTCCATCAACTAGGTCTGAATGCTTAGATGACTTATTCCATCTTTCTCTAACATCTTCTAATTGTTTTTTAAGCAGACCTTGTTCATCTCTTATTTTTGCTGCCTTCTCAAAGTCTTGACATCTTACTGCTTCTTCTTTTTCTTTATCTATATTTTCTATCTCTAATTCTAATTTTTTTATTTCTGAAGGAGGTGTATTTTCTTTTAATCTTACTTTTGATGCAGCCTCATCAATCAAGTCTATAGCTTTATCTGGTAAATACCTATCTGATATATATCTAGTTGATAATTCTACAGCTGCTTTTATAGCATCATCAGTTATTTTAACTTTATGATGAGCTTCATATTTATCTCTTAACCCTTCTAATATTTTTATTGAGTCTTCTTTAGTTGGTTCATCCACCATAACCGGTTGGAATCTTCTTTCTAGAGCAGAATCTTTTTCAACATGCTTTCTATATTCATCAATTGTGGTTGCCCCTATAACTTGTATCTCGCCTCTTGCTAAGGCTGGTTTCAATATATTTGATGCATCTATAGAACCTTCTCCTGTAGACCCAGCTCCTATTATTGTATGCATCTCATCTATAAATAAAATTATGTTTCCGTTTTTAACAACTTCATCTACAACTTCTTTAATTCTTTCTTCAAATTCGCCTCTATACTTAGCCCCAGCTAATAATGAACCCATCTCTAAAGAGTATAAAGTTTTATTTTTTAATGTTTCTGGAACGTTTCCCAAAGCTATATTTGTTGCCAGCCCTTCAGCTATGGCTGTTTTACCTACTCCTGGGTCTCCTATCAACACTGGATTGTTTTTAGTTCTTCTACTTAATATTTGTATTACTCTTTGTATTTCTTTTTCTCTACCTATTACAGGGTCTATTTTATTCTGTTTTGCATATAGTGTAAGATTTCTTCCATACTTATCAAGCACTTTAGATTCTGCTTGATTCTGGTTGCCCGTGTAACTATTTTCTGCTTTGTATTGATTTTTATCACTAATACCCATCATATCAATTGTTAATTGGGCTAGAGTCCTATCATTTACTCCAGCATAATTTAAAATCTTATTAGCTATTCCTTCTCCTTCTTGAATTATTGCTAATAATATATGCTCAGTCCCAATATAATTTGTTTTTAATTTATTTGCAAACATACCTGATAACTCAAGTATTTGTTTACTTCTTGGGCTTAATACTATGTCTTCTGGGATTTCTTCTCCTTTACCTTCCATATCAATTATTTTGCCTTCTAAATACGCCTCTGTAAATCCAACTTTACTTAGAACTTTAGCAGCTATACCCTCTTCTTCTCTTAAAAGACCTAAAAGTATATGTTCACTTCCAACAATATTGTGCCCTAAGCTTTTAGCTGATTCAAAAGCTAAATCAACTGCCTTCTTAGCTCTTTGTGTAAATCTATTGAAGTTCACAATTCATCCCTCCTCTTAATTTCTCCAAAGTTTCTCTAATGTATGTTGCTCTATTTATATCTCTATACTCAACATCATCACTCTTATACATTATTGACTGATGTGCTGGTTGTATACCTGTCATAAGTTGTTCTATAGCCTTTAAATCTAGTTTATCTATATAGTTCATTTCTATTCCCATTTTTATATTTGATAGATGACTCATTGCCTCTGCACTACTTATTACTCTTGAATTTTCAAGTGTTCCTATTGACCTAAATATTTTATCTTCTAATTTCATACCTAATTTTTTTTTCAATATTTCTCTAGCTTTTATTTCTTTTGAGATTGCATCTTTTGTAAGACCGCTTACATTTTCTATAATATTAGACTCCGTTCTTCCAAGTGTAAGTTGATTAGATATTTGATATATATTTCCTAACGCTTCTGTTCGTTCTCCATATATTCCTCTTATTGCTATACCTATTTGTGATGAAATTTTATAAAGTTCATCCATATAACCTAATTGACTTAATGCTGGTAAATGCATCATCACAGAAGCTCTCATTCCTGTCCCTGTATTAGTTGGACAAGATGTTAAGTAACCTAACTTTGTGCTAAATGCATATTCTAAACTCGATTCTAACAAATCATCTATTTCATTTGCTATACTATATGCACATTCTAAATTTAAATCATCACATATAGTTTGTATTCTTATATGGTCTTCTTCATTTATCATTATACTTACAGTTTTATCTTTTTTCACTATAACTGCACTTTTATCATTTTCCACTAAATCTGGACTTATTATATGTTCTTCAACCATAAGCATTTTTTTAGATTGATCTAAATCTTCAATTTTATAGAAATCAAACTCTTCTTTTTGTTCTAAGCTAGAATTCATAAATGCATTTTTTACTTTTTCTATTATTTCCATAGCACATTCTTTATCTAATCTATTTGGAAAAGGATAATTATTTAAGTTTCTAGCTAGCCTAACTCTTGATTTCATGACTATATTCTCTTTCATAATATCACTCCAATCTTAGTCAATAGAACCTTTTAAATATTTAATTTTATCTCTAAATTGAGCAGCCAACTCATACTCTTCATTTTTTATAGCTCTATCTAAATCTTCTTTTAACTCTTTAATCTCATTTTCTACACTTATCTTATAAAAAGATTTTTTAGGTGCCTTTCCTGTATGTTCTATATGACCATGTATATTTTGAAGCATTGGATTTACTTGACTACTAAATGCATTGTAACATTCACTACATCCAAATCTTCCATTATTCTTAAATTCACTATATGTCATATTACATTTTGGGCAAACTAGCTTTTCTTCAAGTTCTTTTTTGGGCTGGAAGCCCAAATTGGAAAATATATCCATCATTGAAAAAGGCATATCTAAATTAAAATTCATTTCTGTATTCTCTTTTGCACATTCACTACATAGATACATCTCTGTCTTTTCTCCATTGACTATCTTATTATAATATACAGATGCTTTATTCTTATTGCATTTTTGACATAGCATAAATTATCACTCCTCTATACTAAATAACCCTATTATTATATTCTTTAAAATATTAGACCTTACCTTCTCCTTTAATTCATATATTGGCATACATAACGATTTATCATCTATTGCATATAATATTAATTTCAATTCTCTTTCACTAATTAAATCTGACTCTCTTAAACCTTCTAATAACTCTCTTGCTTTCTTATAGGATATTTGACTTCCTATTTTTTCATTTAATAGCTCTTTAATATGCCCATCTTTACTTTTTCGTATTTTTTCTATTTGAACATATCCTCCGCCACCTTTTTTACTTTCAATATAATATCCCTTATCTATTGTAAATCTTGTTGTTAAGACATAATTTATTTGTGATGGTGCACAACTAAACAAGTTTGCTAGTTCATTTCTTTGAATTTGTATGCTATTGTCTTCTTCCATCAAATCTTTAATAAATTTTTCAATTATATCTGTCATAGTTGCCATTAATATCACCACATACCTTTTTATTTTTGACTTTCTTTGACTACTATTTTACACCTATTATTTAAATTTTTAAAGCCCTAAATTTTATAAATTTATATTTTTTGTAACAATTTATATATGAATTTATGTTTTCATTAATTATAAGTTTTTATTTATTATGTTTCTTATAACTAAACATAAAACTTTTTGCTTCATGATTAAATTTCAATATTTTAAATATACCTGCCTATCTTTATTATTAAACATTTGTAAAAAATAATAATAAAAAATACTTTCTTTTTATTAAAATGTTTAAGAAAGTATTTTTTATTTTTTTATCCATTAATAATATAAAAACTAGGTATATGTTTATCTCAAACAAACTTATACCTAGTTCAAATCCTAAAAATATTTTTAATAGTATCTATTAATTATTTATTATTCTATTTTATTTATTTTTGTTCATTACTTTGCAGTAGCTAATCCAATTATTTTTTCTGCAAATTGTGATGGAACTTCTCCATATCTCTCTAATTCCATTTCAAAGTATCCTCTACCTTGTGTCATTGCTCTTAAATCTATTGCATATTTAAACGTCTCTGCCTGTGGAGCTTCTGCAAATATTATTTGTTTACCTTTGTTATCTGGCTCCATTCCAAATATTTTTCCTCTTCTCTTATTTATATCACCCATAACATCTCCCATATATTCTTCTGGAACAGTTATCTTAAGCTTCATTATAGGTTCTAGTAGTATTGGATGTGCTTCTTCCATACCTTTTTTAAAGGCGGCACTTGCTGCCATCTTAAAAGCCATTTCAGAAGAGTCTACGTCATGGTATGAACCATCATAAAGTGTAGCTTTTATATTTGTAACAGGATAACCTGCTAATATACCTTTTTGCATAGAATCCTTTAGACCTTTTTCAACTGCTGGTATATATTGTTTTGGTACAGACCCACCAAATATTTCTTCTGTAAATTCAAAATCAGACTCACATCTTTCAAATCTTATTTTTACATCTCCATATTGACCATGACCACCTGATTGTTTTTTATGTTTTCCTTGCACATCAGCAGTTCCTTTTATAGTTTCTCTATAAGGAACTTTAAGGTCATTTAATTCAACATCAACACCAAATTTATCTTTCATTTTATTTTTAATTGTTTTTATATGAAGTTCTCCTTGACCTCCTAAAAGGGCTTGTTTTGTTTCTGTATTTCTATACCAATGTAAAGTAGGGTCTTCTTCTATTAGTTTATTTAATACAGATGCTACTTTTTCTTCATCACCTTTATTTTTAGGAGTTACTGCATAATAGATTTGTGGTTTAGGGAAATCTATATTTTCCAAAGCTTCTGCATCTTTATCTGTAGATATAGTATCTCCTGTTTTTAGAGAATTAACTTTAGTTACAACTACTATATCACCAGCTTTAGCCTTTTCTACTTCTACTAGTTCACTATTTCTCAATGTATATATATTAGCTATTTTTTCTTTTACATTTTTATTTATATTAAAGACCTCTTTATCTTTAGAAAGTACGCCTTCAGTAATTTTTATATATGACATCTTGCCAACAAATGGGTCAACCATAGTCTTAAAGACTAATCCTCTAAATGGTTTGCTTTCTTCTATAAAAATAGGTTCTAGATAATTTGATATAGTATCTAATATCTCTTTTGTTCCGATATTATTTATAGTTGAACCACAAATTACAGGTATAATGTCACCTCTTTGTATACCTATGACAATACCTTTTTGTATCTCTTCTGTAGTTAATTCTTCACCATTAAAATATTTATCTAGTATCTGGTCATCTGTTTCTGCTATAAGCTCCATTAATGCTTCTTTAACACTCATAGCTTGTTCCTTGAATTCACCTTCTAAATCATCTATGTTTTCAAATACATTATGTAACTTTACAAAGTTTTTATCTTTGTATATAGGGCTTATCATAGGAACTATCTTATTATTATATTTTTCTCTTAACATTGCTATTGCATCTTTATATCTTGCTTTTTCGTTATCTATTTTATTTATAAACATTATCTTAGGAATACTCTCAGTTAGCTCTAATGATTTCTCTGTACCAACTTGAATAGGTGCTGTTGCATCTATTACTATTATTGCTGCATCACTTGCTCTAAGAGATGATACAACGTCTCCACTAAAGTCAAAATATCCTGGGGTATCCAATAAGTTAAACTTATAATCATTGTACTCTATAGGTATTAATCCCATGCTATAAGTCATATTTACCTTGTCTGTTAATTTAGGTATCTTATTAGTGTTTGCTGTGTAAGCTATAGTTTCGATTAGATTTGTTTTTCCACATCCGCTATGTCCTAATACCGCTACATTTCTCAACATTTTACTATCATAAACCTTCATATAAGCACCCACCTTTTAAATTTATGTATTTTCTCTTAGCTGTTATTTCCTAAGAAATATTATGGAAAATATTTATTATTTTTAGAATTTTTAGATAACATTTTCCTTACTAGCTTTATTTCTACATATGGATGTAATTTTCCTCTTTTTTTAATAAATATTTAATTTAAATAAATAAAAACACTCTGAAACATTTTTTATTAAACATTTCAGAGTGTTTTTTTAATTATCTTAATTCAATTATTTCATTATCATTAATAATTGTTTATCTTCAACCATATCATCTTCTTTTACTTTGATTGACTTAATTACTCCATCAGTCTTAGCAACTATTATAGTTTCCATCTTCATAGCTTCTATAACTATTAATGGTTGATTTGCTTTTACTTCATCTTCTTCTTTAACCATTATTTTTATAACTTTACCTGGTATACTTGCTCCAATTTGAAGAGGATCATTCATATCAGCTTTTTCAACATTATTAATTTTTCCAGAGAAATTCTTATCTTTTATTTCTACTTCTCTAACCATTCCATTTAGCTCAAATCCTATAGTTCTAAATCCATTTTCCTTAACTTCACCGATTTCAACTAATCTTATTGTTAATACCTTACCTTCTTCTATTTCTACTTCACATTCTTCATTTTTATTCAATCCATAGAAGAATACATCACTTTCAAGTTTGGATATATCATTATAGTGTTGTAAATGTTTGATATAATCTTCATATACTTTTGGATATAAAGCGTAACTTATAACATTTCTTATATTAGCATTTATATCATATTTTTCATTTAAATATTTAGCTATTTCATCAAAATCTTCTGCTGGTAATAATGAACCTGGTCTTACTGTAATAGCTTCTTCACCTTTTAAAACCACCTCTTGTAAATCTTTTGGTATTCCACCTTCTGGTTGACCAATCATACCTTTACAGTAGTCAACAACAGAATCTGGGAATGATAAGTTTTTACCTTCTTCGATTATATTGTCTTTATCTAATTTATTTTTAGTCATAAAGATAGCTAAATCTCCTACTACTTTTGAAGATGGAGTTACTTTTATTATGTCTCCTACTACTTCATTAGCTTCTTTATATTTTTCTTTAACTTCATCAAATCTATTAACTAATCCTAAACTATCAGCTTGAGGTTTTAAGTTTGTGTATTGACCTCCTGGTATTTCAAAATTGTATATTTCTGCGCAAGAGTTAGTTAAATCACTTTCAAATTTATTATAAACTTTTCTTAAATCCTTATAATATTTTCCTAACTCATCATATCCAAATAAATCTATACCTGTATCTCTTTCTGTATTTTTAAGAGCCTCTACAATAGCATTAAGTGATGGTTGACTTGTAAGTCCTGCCATAGATTCTAATGCAGCATCAATTATGTCTACACCAGCTTCTGATGCCATTAAACAAGTTGCTACACCATTTCCACTAGTATCATGAGTGTGTAAATGTATTGGTGCTTTTACATTTTTCTTTAACTCTTTAACTAATGTATAAGCTGAGTATGGCTTAAGAAGACCTGACATATCTTTTATTGCTATTATATCTGCTCCTAAGCTTTCTAGTTCTTGTGCCATCTTAATATAATATTCTAGATTATATTTAGTTTTAGTCTTATCTAGTATATCACCTGTATAACACATAGTTGCTTCAACAATTTTTCCAGTTTCTAAAGCTGTATTGATAGATGGTTTCATATTTTCAACCCAGTTTAATGAGTCAAATATTCTAAATACATCTATACCTTGTCTAGCAGATTCTTTTGTAAATTCTTCTATTACATTATCTGGATAGTTTTTATATCCAACTCCATTTGATGCTCTAAGCAACATTTGGAACATTATACTTGGTATTTCTTCTCTTAGCTTTTGTAATCTACGCCAAGGTGATTCTTTTAAAAATCTATACGCAACATCATAAGTAGCTCCCCCCCACATTTCAAGTGAGAATAAATCTTTTTGATATTTTTCTGTTGGTTTAGCAGCTTTTAATAGGTCATATGTTCTTATTCTTGTTGCTAATAATGATTGATGTGCATCTCTCATTGTTGTATCTGTTAATAATAACTTTTTATCATTTTTTATCTTTTCTATATATGCAGATTTACCTAATTTATCAAAAAGTACCTTACTTCCTTCAGACTTTGAACCTTCTTTATCCATTCTTGGATCATGTAATGCATCAAATAACGGTTTCTCTTTGCAAGCATTATCATTTACAATTACATCACCTATGAATTGAAGTAATTTTGTTCCTCTATCTTTACTTTCTGTTATTTCAAATAAATCTGGATTTTCATCTATAAATTTAGTACTACATTTACCATTTGAGAATATAGGATTATTTAAAACATTAACTAAGAATCCTACATTAGTTTTAACACCTCTAACTCTAAGTTCTTTTATAGATCTTATAGTTTTATTTATTGCTCCTTGGAATGTTCTATCCCAAGATATTGTCTTAACTAATAAGCTATCATAGTGAGGACTTATGTTTGCTCCTGTAAATCCATTTCCTCCATCTAGTCTTATACCAAATCCTGAACCAGTTCTATAAACTTGAATTTTACCTGTATCAGGCATGAATTTATTCTTAGGATCTTCTGTAGTTATTCTACATTGGATAGAATATCCTCTTATTTCTACATCATCTTGTGATTTTATATTAATTTCTTCACTATCTAAGCTGTACCCTTGGGCTATTAGTATCTGGCTTTGAACTATATCTATACCTGTAACCATCTCTGTTACAGTATGTTCAACCTGTACTCTTGTGTTCATCTCTATAAAATAATGTCCACCATTTGCATCTACTAAGAATTCTAATGTTCCTGCATTAGAATAACCCACATGCTTTGATAACTTAACTGCGTCTTCACATATTTCTTTTCTTACTTTATCATCTAGTGAAAAAGCTGGTGCATATTCTATTATTTTTTGATGTCTTCTTTGAACAGAGCAGTCTCTTTCATATAAGTGAACTATATTTCCATAGTTATCTCCTAATATTTGAACTTCTATATGTTTTGGATCAGCTATATATTTTTCTATAAATATAATATCTTCTCCAAAAGCTTTTCTTGATTCACTACAAGCAGTTTCATATTCAAGCTCTAAGTCTTCTTCGCAGTGTACAATTCTCATCCCTCTACCGCCACCACCATTAGATGCTTTTATCATAACAGGATAGCCTATTTTGTTTGCAACTTCTTTTGCTTCCTCAGTACTTCTTATTGCTTTTTCTACTCCTGGTATAGTTTGAACATTAACTTCTTTTGCGATTTTTTTAGAGTTTATCTTATCTCCCATCATATTCATTACTTTAGATGATGGTCCGATAAAGGTAATTCCATTCTCTTCACATTTACGAGCAAATTCTGCATTTTCTGCTAGAAAACCATATCCTGGATGTATAGCATCTACTTTTTTTCTCTTTGCTAGGTCTATTATTCCATCCATGTCTAGATATGCATCTATTGGACCTTTGCCTTCTCCTATTAAATATGATTCATCTGCTTTTGTTCTGAATAATCCATATTTATCTTCTTTACTATATATACCAACACTTTTTATTCCCAATTCTGAACAGGCTCTAAATATTCTTATAGCTATTTCGCCTCTATTAGCTACTAGTATTTTATTAAACTTTTTAAGCATACTCTATTCTTCTCCTTTATTGTTAGTGTAATATTAAAGATTATAGACTAAAATACTTTATTTTTGAAGATGTTTAAGCAAGTTCCTTAATTAATAAGATAAATTTATAAATATAAGTAATTTTTAGACTGTGTAAACTCAATTTACCTCACTAAAATTAAGGCATTTTTTATAGAATTTCAGAAGAATTTATGTGAAAATTTTTACAATTGACTTGATTTTATACTATTTTTTCCTATGTTTACATAATTATTTTCATTTTCCCGTAAGATTTTATATGTTTTTTTAATATCGTTCATACTTGTTTATACTTAATCTATTTGTCTAGATAGTCTCTTTACTACATCAGAAAGTTTTAAATGACCTAAATCTGCATATGCTACAGCTAGTATTATTTTTATAACTCCATCTACCTCATCTAATTTATATGCTCTAGCATTTATTATTGTGTATTTTGGCATAAGTTCTTCTAAACCTGATGCAAGTTCATCAGATAAAGTCATATATTCATCAAATTTCTCTTCATCAGATAAACTGACAGAATCATATTGCTCACTTATAAGAGCATCTAAGTAATTTAAATCTATACTTAATTGATATGCTATTACATCTTCTCTTTTTGTACTTTTACTTAAGTCCTTTTCAACTTTAAATTTACTATTTTTATCTATAGTTGTCTTAAGTTCTTCACTATCAACTATTTCATTTCCTATTATTATATACAAGTTTCTTACCTCCTAAATATAAAAACTTTTTCAAGCAAAAATAAAACCTCTAGTAAAATTACTAGAGGTTTGCACTGGTGGGATTAACAGGGCTCGAACCTGTGACCCCCTGCTTGT
>NZ_JAGWCX010000036.1:0-41123 GCF_020657775.1 Clostridioides sp. ZZV14-6345
ATAGCAATAGCAATAGCAATAGCAATAGCAATAAAATTTCAAATAATAGTGTAGACTCTAAATTTGTGAATAGCAGAGTTAAATCAATAGATATAATAAGAGGGCTATCAATAGCCCTCATGATAGTTTGTAATAATCCTGGGACTTGGATGAGAATGTATCCTCAACTAAGACATGCTGTATGGCATGGTGTAACACTTGCAGATTTTGCATTTCCTTTTTTTGTTATATCCTTAGGTGTTACAATTCCAATATCAATAAATAGTAAACTAAAAAATAATAAATCTACATTAAGTATAATACTTAGTATATTCAAGAGAAGTATCTTATTGATATTATTTGGATTTTTCTTAAATTACCTAGGAAATCCTGATTTAAATACTGTAAGAATACTTGGAGTACTTCAACGTATGGGACTAGTCTATTTTGTGACTAGCTTAGTATACTTACTACTAAAAAAATTAAATGTTGGAAGTACTGTTACAATAATTACTTTCTTATGTATATCTGCATTTATAATAGTAGGATATTACATAGTAGCAAAACCTTATGGGTTTGAGTTAGAAGGTTCTCTTGCACAATTAGTGGATTTACATTTCTTTAAAGGTCATTTGTACAAGCCAGATTTTGAGCCAGATGGTTTTTTAACTAGTATAGTAGCAATTTCTTCAGGAATGTTGGGATGCACGATGGGATGTGTGCTTTTAAAAGAAAACATAGGAGAGTATAAAAAATTCTTTAAAATATTAGTTATGAGTATTATTTTACTAATAGGTGCTTTTATATTTAATCAGTATTTTCCATTTAATAAAAGATTATGGTCTAGCTCATTTGTACTTTTAATGGCTGGAAGTTATGGTATATTACTGTCAATATTTTATTTTATATGTGACATCAAAAATAAAAGTAAAATATTTACCCCAATAATAGCACTTGGAAGTAGCCCTATTTTTACATATATGTGTCTCGAGATATTAAGCCATGTTTTTTGGAACCTTCCAAAACTTACAAATAAAGTCGATTATCCAACTACCTTGGTAGAGTGGACTACATATGAACTTATAACTCCTTGGGCAGGTACAACTTGGGATTCTCTTGTATTTTCTTTATTGTATGTCCTATTCTGGGTTATAGTAATGTCTATTATGTATAAGAAAAAAATATTTATCAAAATTTAGTGCAATATTTTTAGACGCTAAAGTCTTTGTTTTGTTCAAATACACGGAAACTATCAAATATAATCAAAATTTCCCCTCGATAAAATTTAAAAACCATGCCATAAAAGATTACAAAAAGATTACAATTTGTAATCTTTTGTGTTATAATGAAAAAAGATTTACATAATATTGAATTTATGTAATATAAAACAAGCTTAAGATGTATTAAAAAAGATTTAAAGGTCCAAAAAATTTAGGGGGGATATGATGAAAAAAACAACAAAATTATTGGCAACAGGAATGTTGTCTATAGCAATGGTGGCACCAAACGTGGCTTTAGCAGCAGAAAATACTACTGCAAATACAGAATCTAACTCAGATATTAATATAAATTTACAAAGAAAAAGTGTAGTGTTAGGAAGTAAATCTAATGCAAGTGTAAAATTTAAAGAAAAATTAAATGCTGATTCAATAACATTAAATTTTATGTGTTATGATATGCCACTTGAAGCTACTTTAAATTATAATGAAAAGACAGATTCATATGAAGGTGTAATAAACTATAACAAAGACCCAGAATACTTAAATGTGTGGGAACTTCAAAGCATAAAAATAAATGGCAAAGATGAACAGAAAGTTTTAAACAAAGAAGACTTAGAGTCTATGGGATTAAATCTTAAGGATTATGATGTTACACAAGAGTTTATAATAAGTGATGCAAATTCAACAAAAGCAGTAAATGAATATATGAGAAAAACTTCTGCACCAGTAAAAAAACTTGCTGGCCCTACTAGATTTGAAACTGCTGTTGAGATAAGTAAACAAGGTTGGAAAGATGGGTCTAGTAAGGTTGTAATAGTTAATGGAGAATTAGCAGCAGATGGAATCACAGCTACTCCACTTGCATCTACATATGATGCACCAATATTACTTGCAAATAAAGATGATATACCAGAAAGTACAAAGGCAGAATTAAAACGTCTAAACCCAAGTGATGTAATAATCATAGGTGATGATGGTTCAGTTTCACAAAAGGCAGTATCTCAAATTAAATCTGCTGTAAATGTAAATATAACTCGTATTGGTGGGGTTGATAGACATGAAACATCTTTACTTATCGCAAAAGAAATAGATAAGTATCATGATGTTAATAAAATATACATAGCAAATGGATATGCTGGTGAATATGATGCTCTTAATATTTCACCAAAAGCTGGTGAAGACCAACAACCTATAATATTATCTAATAAAGATTCTGTACCACAAGGTACATATAATTGGTTATCTTCACAAGGTCTAGAAGAAGCTTATTATGTAGGTGGTAGTCAAAGTTTATCATCAAAAATCATAGACCAAATATCTAAAATAGCAAAAAATGGGACTTCAAAAAATAGAATTTCTGGAGCAGATAGACATGAAACAAATGCAAATGTAATCAAGACTTTCTATCCAGATAAAGAATTGAGTGCAATGTTAGTTGCAAAGTCTGATATAATAGTTGACTCAATAACAGCAGGACCTTTGGCAGCTAAATTAAAAGCTCCAATACTTATAACTCCAAAAACTTATGTTTCTGCATACCATAGCACAAACTTATCAGAAAAAACAGCAGGAACAGTATATCAAATTGGTGATGGAATGAAAGATAGCGTTATAAGTTCTATAGCATCTAGTTTATCAAAACACAATGCACCAACAGATCCAGACAATTCAGGTTCAGCAACAGGAAAAACTGTAGTGATAGACCCAGGTCATGGGGGTTCTGATTCAGGGGCAACAAGTGGGCTAAATGGTGGAGCACAAGAAAAGAAATATACTCTTAATACAGCACTAGCAACTACTGAATATTTACGTTCAAAAGGTATAAATGTTGTTATGACTAGAGATACAGATAAGACAATGGCTTTAGGAGAAAGAACAACATTATCAAATACTATAAAGCCAGATTTATTCACAAGTATACATTACAATGCATCTAATGGAGCTGGTAATGGTGTGGAAATTTATTACAAAGTAAAAGATAAGAATGGTGGAACAACTAAGACTGCAGCATCAAATATCTTAAAAAGAATACTAGAAAAATTTAACATGAAAAATAGAGGAATCAAGACAAGAACACTTGCTAATGGAAATGATTACCTATATGTGTTAAGAAATAATAATTATCCAGCAATACTTGTTGAATGTGCATTTATTGACAATAAGAGCGATATGGATAAGTTAAATACTACAGAAAAAGTAAAAACAATGGGAACTCAAATTGGAATAGGAATAGAAGATACAGTAAAATAAAATAAAAAATATTAAAGCAAAACATATCATCTCCTGTTATAATGTAAAATATAACAAGAGATGATATATTTTTGTAAAGAATCAAATTGTTTACAATGATGTTTCTTGTATTGATAATCTGCTCATTATTGAGTATAATATAGGAATAAGTCAAAAATAAGATAGAAATAAGTTGAAATTAAGAATTAAAAAATTTTTATTCCAATATGGAGGTAACTATGTCTGGATATACTAATGATGAGTGTGAAATACCTAAAATTAAAAGCTATCCAGGGGCAGATAAAGAAATTGCAAGTGAGATTGACTATAGCATAGTAAAAGGAACAGTTCTATTTGACTTGTACCAAAGAATTATGGATTTAGTTTTAGCTATAATAGGACTTGTGATAGGTTTACCTTTAATAGCAATATTTGGAATTCTTATTAAAATAGAGGACAAAGGACCAATAACTTATAAGCAAGAAAGACTAGGAAAATGCGGGAGAAGATTCTATATATATAAATTAAGATCTATGAGAACAGACGCAGAAAAATTTGGCGCACAATGGGCTGAAAAAGATGATCCTAGAATAACTAAGGTTGGAAAGTTTATTAGGAAAACTAGAATTGATGAGATTCCACAGCTGTTTAATATATTAAAGGGGGACATGGGCTTAATAGGCCCTAGACCAGAGAGACCAAACTTTACTGTTCAATTCAATGAGGAAATACCTGGATTTATCAACAGGCTTGCTATAAAACCTGGACTTACAGGTTGGGCACAAGTAAATGGTGGATACGAAATCACTCCTGAAGAAAAACTTAAAGAAGATATTTACTATATAAAAAATAGGAGTATATTACTTGACTTTAAGATACTCTTTAAAACTGTTAAAGTAGTATTGACAGGAGACGGAGCTAGATAATTTTAAAATATTAGATTACTAATCAATGAAAAAGCTCTTTAAAAAAGAGCTTTTTTATTGTCAAAAAATACAAAAAAGAAAAGGAATGAGAACTTATGATTAAAAAAATTTCTACTATATTATCGTTAGTTTTGTTAATCTCTATTTCTAGTACGATAGGAGTATTTGCAGATGCAAATCCTAAAAAAGAGTTGATAGAAGGAAGTATACCAGAGATTTCTGCAGAGTTAAATAGAAGAGTATTTAAGGATTCTAAAGAAGTAATTCTTGTAAATGAAGATTCAATTGTAGATAGTATAAGTGCAACACCTTTAGCATATGCAAAAAATGCTCCAATAGTTGTAACTAAGAGTAAAAATCTTGGTAGAGTAACAAGAAATTATCTAAAAGAACTAGCTCCAGAGAAAGTTACGATAATAGGTGGTTTAAAGGCAGTATCTAAAGATGCTGAACGTAATATAGAAAGAATGGGAATGAAAGTAGAAAGAATAAGAGGAAAAGACAGATATGATACATCTTTAAAGATAGCTAGAGAAATGTACAGAACAGTAGGATTTGATAAAGCATTTTTACTTAGCTCAACTACAGGATTAGAGAATGCCATATCTGTATATTCTTATGCAGCTAAAAGTGGAATGCCAATAATATGGGCTAAAGATGAAGGTTTTGAAGAACAAATTGATTTCTTAAAAGGTAAAAATCTTGAAAAAATATATGCATTGGGGGATTCAAAAGAATTTATTGCAGAGGTTGATTCTAACTTAAAGAATATAGAAGGTATAAAGCAAATAAATAAATCAAGTACAAATGTAGATTTAATAAAGAAGTTTTATGATGAAAAAGATATAAAGAAAATCTATACTGCTAGATTAGACTTTGGTAGTAGATCTGATGTAAACGAATATATTTCTTTGGGAGTAGTATCAGCAAAAGAAAATATGCCAATACTGATTTGTAGTGATAATTTAAGTCGTGCACAAGATAAATTCTTGAAAAATAGCAATATAAATGATGTAGTTGAAGTTGGATACACAGTAGGTAATTATAGTTTACTTAAGAGTATATTTAATCTAACATTCTTATCTTCTATAATATTAATACTATTATTACTATTGATTACATTTAGGGCATTTAGATATGAGTCGAAATAGTTTTTGATTTATAAAGGAAGCTTTTCATAGGTTAAATTTACTTAGTCAGAAGAATGTTTGTAAGCAGTTTTAAAAGTTCTACTTTTAGAGTTTAAATTAGATAAGGAGAAATAAAATGTCAAAAACAGCTAAAGCAGCATTGTGGATTATGGCAGCCACTATGTTTTCAAAAGTATTAGGTTTTCTTAGAGAACTTGTACTTGCAAATTTCTATGGGACAGGTATGTATGCAGACGTATTTGTATTAACATTAAATATACCTGGTTTAATCATAGCAGTCATAGGTTCTGCAATTGCTACAACTTATATACCTATGTACTTTGAGACAAAGAAAAGACTCGGAGATGAAGGTGCCTTAAAATTTACTAATAATGTTTTAAATATATGCTATATAATGGCTATAGTAATAGCTGTTATTGGGCTTTTATTTACAGAGCAATTTGTTACAGTATTTGCAGCAGGATTTAGAAATGACCCTGCTAAATTTCAAGCAGCGATATTATTTACTAAAATAATGATTTCAGGAGTTTTGTTCCTGAGTGGAAGTAAAATATTTAGTTCATTTTTACAGGTGAATGACAGTTTTGTAATTCCTGGGCTTATAGGAATTCCATATAATATTATAATAATAGCAGCAATAGCACTAAGTGCAGGTAAAAACATATGGATACTGCCAGCAGGAGCATTACTTGCTATGGCGAGTCAACTATTATTTCAACTTCCATTTGCATTTAAGAAGTCCTACAAGTATAAGCCATATATAAATTTAAAGGATGAGTCTATAAAAGAATTAGTCAACTTAGTATTGCCTATGTTAATAGGAGTAGCTGTGGGACAGTTAAATATATTTGTTGACAGATTATTGGCAACTACTTTGGGAGATGGGAAGCTGTCTGCCCTTAACTATGCAAATAGATTAAATGAGTTTGTTATGGCGTTATTTGTTACGTCTATAATAACAGTTATATATCCTAAGCTAGCAAAAATGTCAGGTAAAGATAACAAAGAAGGATTTATAAGTACTATTGTAAAATCATCAAATTGCATTATATTGGTGGTGCTTCCTATATCTGTAGGAGCTATTATATTAGCAGAACCTCTTGTTAGGATATTATTCCAAAGGGGTAAATTTGATGCGTTATCAACAGACCTTACATCTATAGCACTTAGATTGTATTCACTAGGCTTATTGGCTTGTGGAGTAAGAGATGTTTTATATAGGGCATTTTACTCTCTTTCAGACACAAAGACACCAATGATAAATGGAAGTATAGCTTTAGGAATAAATATAGTTCTTAATTTAATATTAATAAGACCACTGGGTCATGCAGGTATTGCTATATCAACTAGTACATCTAACATAATTACAGTTATATTATTATTTATATCTCTTAAAAAGAAAAATGGATATTTTGGAGGAGATAAAATTATAAAGACTGGTTTAAAAAGTTTGGTAGCATCAGGCGTAATGGCAGTAGTCACTTTATTGATATATAGTAATCTATATGTACTTATAGGTTCAGGAACAATTAAAGAAATTGTAGCAGTTGGAGTTGGGGTATTAGGTGGAGCCTCTGTATATACGATATTGATAGTTTTATTTAAGGTAGAAGAGATGGATTTAGCTTTTGAATTTTTAAGAAAAGGAAAACAAAAACTACTTAAAAGATAGACATTTACATTAAAAAATTAAAATAGAGTTAGAAAGGATGAAAATATGGATTATAAGAATAATTATGAAATGTGGTTAAATTCTCCTTATTTTGATGAACAAACGAAAAATGAGTTATTAGGAATAAAAGACGATGAAAAAGAAATACAAGATAGATTTTATAAGAATTTAGAGTTTGGAACAGGTGGATTAAGAGGTATAATAGGAGCGGGAACTAATAGAATCAATATTTATACTGTTAGACGTGCAACACTTGGAATTTCAAATTATATTATGAAGACTCAAGGTGAAGAAGGAAAGAAAAAGGGAATAGTTATAGCATATGATAGCAGATACATGTCGAGAGAATTTTGTATAGAAGTGGCAAAGACTTTAAGTGCTTATGGTGTAAAGGCTTATATTTTTAAAGAATTAAAGCCAACACCAGAACTTTCTTTTGCTATAAGATATTTAAAATGTGCTATGGGAATAGTAATAACAGCAAGTCATAACCCTAAGGAGTACAATGGGTACAAGGTATATGACTCAGACGGTGGTCAAATCTGTATAGATATGGCAAATGATATAATAGCAGAAGTTAATAAGATTGATGACTACAGTATTATTAAAACTTTAGATTTTGAAGAAGCTTTATCTAAAAATTTAATAACTATATTAGATAATGAAGTAGAGGATGAGTTTATAAAGGCTGTTAAGAAGCAAGTTTTAAGACAGAATATAATAGATGAGTATGGAAAAAAATTAAAAATAATATATACACCTATTCACGGGACAGGAAATAAGCCAGTGAGAAGAGTCTTAAATGAATGTGGCTTTGAAAATGTAACAGTGGTTAAAGAGCAAGAATTGCCAGATTCTAATTTTTCAACAGTTAAGTATCCTAACCCAGAAGAAAAGTCAGTATTTAATATAGCTATTGAAATGGCAAAGAGTAATGGTGCTGATTTGATAATAGGAACAGACCCTGATTGTGACAGAGTAGGTGTTGTTGTAAAAGATTCTAGTGGTGAGTATGTAGTATTAAATGGAAACCAGGTTGGCTCACTTTTAGTTAGATATATAGTAGAAGGCTTAGTCAAAGAAAATAAACTACCTAAAAATAATCCTACAATAATAAAAACTATAGTTACATCAGAACTAGGTGCCAGAATAGCAAAGGCTTATAATGTAGATTGTTTAAATACTTTAACAGGATTTAAATTTATAGGAGAAAAAATAAATTCTTTTGAAGAAAGTAATGATAGAAGCTTTATAATGGGATATGAGGAAAGCTATGGTTACTTAATTGGAACTCATGCTAGAGATAAAGATGGTGTTGTATCTTCACTTATGATATGTGAAATGGCAGCATACTATTCTTCAAAAGGTATGAACTTGTATGAAGCTTTGATAGATACATATAATAAATTTGGATACTACAAAGAAGATTTAAAGTCAGTGACTTTAAAAGGCATAGATGGAATAAAAAAAATAAAAGAGATGATGCTTTACTTTAGAAGTGTTAAAATAGATAATGTGGCTGATGTAAAAGTAGATAAGATTTTAGATTATAAAAATGGAGTAGATGATTTACCAAAATCAGATGTACTTAAATTTTTACTTGAAGATGGTTCTTGGATAGCTATAAGACCTTCAGGTACAGAACCTAAAATTAAATTTTACTTTGGAGCAAATTCAGACAACCAAGAAGATGTAGAATTTAAATTGAAAAATTTAATATCTTATATATTAAATGTAGTAGATTCTATATAAAAAGCTAAGGGGAGATAAACAATGAAAGTATATAATGTCATAATGGCTGGAGGAGGCGGGACTCGTTTCTGGCCACTTAGTAGACAAGAAGTACCTAAACAGCTTATAAATTTAAGTGGAGAAGATGCTTTAATAAACGAAACTATAAACAGAATAGATTCTCTAGCAAAAAAAGACGATTTATTTATAGTAACTAATGAGAAGCAATTGGAAGCTTTAAAGGATATAGTAAAAGATAAATGTTTAGATAGTAATATTTTGCCAGAACCATGTGCCAGAAATACGGCAGCAGCTATAGGCTTTGCAGCCTTTAACATAATGAAAAAATATGGTGATGGTGTTATGTGTGTATATCCAGCTGACCATTATATAAAAGATGAAAAAGAATTTAAATCTATTTTAGAAAAAGCTATCTATATAGCAGAAAATAATGATAAACTAGTAACTATTGGGATAACTCCTACATTTCCATCAACAGGATATGGATACATAAATTTTAATAGAGAAAATACAATAGAAAATGTTGCATATGAGGTAGTGGAGTTTGTAGAAAAGCCAAACTATGAGATTGCTAAAGAATATGTAAACTCTAAGAAATATGTATGGAATAGCGGAATGTTCGTATGGAAGGTATCTAAAATATTAGAAGATTTTAAGAGATACTTACCAAAAGTATATGAAAAATTAGAAGAGATAAGCAAATACTTAGGAACAAAAGAAGAAATAGAAAAAATAAAAGAAATATATCCAACAATACAATCAATCTCTATAGATTATGGTATTATGGAAAGAAGTAATGATGTTATAGTAGTTCCTGGCGATTTTGGGTGGAATGACGTTGGTTCTTGGGACTCTCTAGGTGCAATATATCCAACTGATGATGAAGGTAATATCAAAAGAGGTGAAAATATTACTATAGATACCAAAAACTCAATTATATATTCAGATGACAAATTAATATCGACAATAGGTATTAGTGATTTGATAGTAGTGTCTACGAATGATGCAGTTATGGTTTGTAGAAAAGATAAAGCTCAAGATGTCAAAAAGATAGTAGAGCAATTAAAAGAAGAAGATAGACAAGAATATATGTAGGAGGTGTTCATTTGATTCCTAAAAAAATACATTATGTATGGTTTGGTGGTCCAAAAGGCAATATAGAAAATATATGTATAAATTCTTGGAAAGAAAAGCTTCCAGAATATGAGATAGTAGAGTGGAATGAAAAAAACTTTGATATAGAGAAAGAAATAAAGGGAAATAAGTTTTTAGAAGAATGTTATAAAAGAAAACTTTGGGCATTTATATCGGACTATACAAGAATAAGAGTACTTTATGAACAAGGTGGAGTTTACATGGATACAGATATGCAGATATTAAAAGATATAACTCCTCTTTTAGACAATAATAGGCTTATATGTGGTTATGAAGATGATGGAGAATATATGAATGCAGCTATAATAGGTGTAGAAAAAGGACATCCTTTCTTTAAAGACTTATTAAATTACTATGAAAAAGAGGTTCTGAGTTCTTCTTTATTTACAATACCAAAGATTATGACTCATCTTATGGAAAAGAATTATAAAAAGATTGATAAAAATAATTATGAAGAAGGAATACGTGTTTACGATAAAGAATATTTTTATCCTTTTGGATTTAAAGAAGACTTTACACCAGAGTGTATTACAGCAAACACTTATGGGATACATTGGTGGGGAAAAAGTTGGGCTAAAAAGAGAAATTATTTCTTAGAAAGCAAACACTTAACAGGTGTAAATAAGATATGGAAGTGTTGTAAAATATTTGCAAGTAATACTTTACGAAGCTAAAAGGGAGAAAGTAAAATGAAGACTTTAAACGATGATAGAAATATTATGATTAGAAAATATCTTTATATATTTGTTTTGTTTATCATATTACTTAGAAAGTATATGATATCATTTATTGACCCAGATATGAATATAGGGATGATTAAATCAGCGTTATTTTATTCTTCAATAGGAATACTAATGCTACTTTTTTTATTTGATAAGAGAAAAAGTATAACAGAAATGGTGCTAGTTGGAGTTTGTGTCTTACTTTATTTATTAAATAGGGAAGGAGCTATATTATTAATCGTTTTATTAGCTGTATCAGCTAAACAAATAGATGATAAATTTATAGTTAAAAATTATTTAATAATATCTGCATGTTTTTTAATGGTAGCTATATTATTATTCAATTTATTTCCTTCATTAATATTTAATCAGGAAGTTCACTATAGATATATAGAAAAGATAGATATGCTTGTTACAAGAATGGATTTTGGACTTGGTAATCCAAATAGCGTATTTTATCATATGGTTACTATATATGCAGCATATATATTCTTAAGATATAAAGACTATAATAAATGGGATAGAATAATTTTATTTGGATCTGCATTTTTTGTTTATCAAACTACATATAGTAGAACTGGTTTTTTTACTATATTAGCAGGGTTGATATTTGTAGAAATAATAAGATTTATAGATATAAAAAAAATAAAAGGACTACCAATGCTTATAAAGACATTACCGATAATACTTATTTTATCTAGTGTAATTATTGGTACAGTGTTTGATAAAAGTACTGTATTAAATAGATTATTAGCAAGTAGACCTAAGTTCTGGAATGTATACTTAGCTGAAAAGGGGAATTTTCTGAAACCTTTTGGGAATTCATATAGTGCGGCTATAAAAGCAACTAATCCATTAGATAGTTCTTATGTATATATAATTAGTGTACTAGGAGTAATTGCTTGTATATTATTTATGTATTTGATGTATAAAGGAATAGAAAGCTTTATAGAAAAAGATAAAAAAGCGTATTTAGTGGCTTTATTTATATTTTTACTATACTCTTTTGCAGAAAATTTATTATTAGAAGCTTCATTTAGTTTTGCAATAGTATTACTAATAAAAGAAGTGATATTAAATGATAAAAGAGAGGTAGATTTGTGGAAAATGAAAAGTAGGAGGTAGTAATGTTAATATCATTAATAATGCCGACATTAAATAGATATGATGATATATACTTGCTTATGGACAGCTTAAAAAATCAAACTTACAAAAACTTTGAACTTATAGTAGTAGATCAAAATGATAATAACAAAGTTAAGGAGATAGTTGATAAATACATTGATAAGCTAGATATAAAGTATATAAAAAGTGATAAGCTAGGATTAAGCTATAACAGAAATATAGGCATAGATAATGCTAAAGGACAAATTATAGGTTTCCCTGATGATGATTGTGTTTACGAAAATGATACATTAGAAAAAGTTATAAATTTCTTTAATAAAAATAAAGATTATAAAATATATAGTTGCAAAACTATGGATGCAAATAAAATTGATGCTTTTAAGAAGATGTATGATGGAACTTGTGATATCACAAGTTCCAACGTTTTAGATACTATAACATCCATAACTTTTTTTATTAATTTTGAAGAGAATGAATATACAAGATTTGATGAAAAATTAGGTGTTGGTGGAGAGTTTGGCTCTGGCGAAGAGATAGATTATGTTTTAAACTTATTGAGTTTAGGTTTTAAAGGAAAATATTTTGGAAATGATATAATTTACCATCCTGCAAAAAAACATTCTAAATCTAAAGAAAAGTATCAAAAAGATTATAACTATGGAAGAGGTTTTGGAGCGCTTTGCAAAAAGGAAATAGTCTATAGAAAAAATTATAAGTTTATAAAGGTTATGGCATCAAAACTTGTAAGAAATATAGGAGGTCTTATATTGAGTTCTAATAGAGATTATCATAGTGCCACTATAAAGGGAAGAATTAATGGATTTAGACAGTATAAGTTATAATGAGGATGGTGTTTATGGACAAGGTTAAATTTTTAATAAATATGCTTTTGGCTTTTTTTATATATCCATTTAGTAAGCATAAGTTTAATGGTAGAAATATCTGGCTTATAGGTGGACATTCAGGAGATATATACAATGATAATTCAAAGTTCTTTTATGAGTATATGTTGAAAGAACATAATGATGTAGAAACTTATTGGGTAGTAAATAAAGACAGTAAAGTATTCGATAAAATTCCAGGCAAAAAATTAATAAGAGGAAGTGTAGAAAACTATCTATATTATTACAATTCAAAAGCAATAATATTTTCACATGCGCCATCAGCAGATATAGCACCATATAATTTTGCTGTACCTGTTCTTAATTATTTCCATAAAAAGACGATAAAAGTGTTTTTAAATCATGGGACTATAAGTTTTAAAAAGAGAAAACCAATGAATAAAAAATTCAAAAATATTATAGATAACTTATATAAAAGCTATAATATGGTTACAGCAAGTTCTGAGTTTGAAAGAAATGTTATGGTAAATGATTGGGGAATGTTAGATGACTCAGTTTATATAATTGGAAATGCAAGATATGACAATTTACCAACAAATGAAGTTGCACAAACACGAGATATATTATATACTCCTACATGGAGAGATTGGATAAAATTTAGTTCAGGAAAATTTACAGATACAGATTATTTTAAAAATATAATGAATTTCTTGAATGATGATAAGTTAAATAAAATTCTAGATGAAAAAGATATAAATGTAAAAATCTATATGCATCATCTTATGCATGAGTTTATAGATGATATAAAAGAAAATATAACAGGAAAACGAATTGTATTTTTAGATAAAGGGGTAACTCTAGCAAATGAAATTAGAAAATCAGCTGCAAATATAACTGATTATTCAAGTGTAGCCATAGACTTTTTATATATGAACAGACCTATATTGTTTTACCAATTTGACTTGGATGAATATATGCAAAAAGTTGACTCATATATAGATTTAAAAAGTGAAATGTTTGGGTCTTTGGCTTATAATAATGATGAAGCTGTGAATAAACTTATTGATATTATTGAGAATAATTTTGAGGTTATGGATAACCAAAAAAATGAAAGAAATAAGTTTTTCAGATATAATGACAATAAGAACTGCAAGAGGATATATGATTGTGTATTAAGTAAAATTAAATAAATATTTTATAAATGATGAGGAAGGTAATATGAAGAAGAATTTAGTATCTATAATTACTCCCATGTATAATTCTGAAAAATTTATTGAAGCAACCATAAAATCAGTATTAAACCAAACTTATCAAGAGTGGGAAATGTTAATTATTGATGATTGCTCAACAGATAATAGTCCTAATATAGTCAAATCTTATATGCAACAAGATAGTAGAATAAAATGTATAAAGACTGAGACTAATAAGGGTGTCTCTAATGCTAGAAATTTAGCACTAAGTAAGGCAACAGGACAATTTATAGCTTTTTTAGATAGTGATGACCAATGGAATAGTAGTAAGCTAGAAAAACAAGTAAACTTTATGTTAGAAAATGACTATGTAATCTCATTTACTTCATATGAACTAATGGATGAAAATGATAAGAAGTTAAACAAAGTAATAAAAGTTCCACCTAATGTAGATTATAGAAGATTATTGAAGGGAAATATTTTGGGATGTCTTACTGTTGTTATTGATAAGTCTAAACTGGATTTTGAAATCAAAATGAGTGGTGTAAGACATGAAGATTATGTCTTGTGGCTATCTATATTAAAAAGAGGACATATCGCCCATGGAATAAATGAAGTTTTAGCATTATATAGAAAATCTAGTAACTCACTAAGTGGTAATAAAATAAAAGCTGCTATGTGGACTTGGAATATATATAGAAATATAGAAAAAATACCTCTATACAAAGCTATATACTACTTTATTAATTATGGAATAAATGGAATCAAAAAAAGTTAGATAGAGAGGAAGATTTAATTAATGTATAAATATAAATTTACTGTATTTACTCCAACATATAATAGAGCTCATTTGCTTGAAAACCTGTATAATGATTTAAAAGCTCAAACATATGATTTCAATGATTTTGAATGGTTAATTGTTGATGATGGAAGTAGCGACAGTACTAAAGAATTAGTTGAAAAATTTATATCAGAAAATAAATTAAATATAAGATATATATACAAAGAAAATGGAGGAAAACATACTGCAATAAATCTAGGTGTAAAAAGTGCAGATGGAGAGCTATTTTTTATTGTAGATAGTGATGATGGTTTAATTAAAGATTCTCTTGAAATTGCTGATAATGAGTGGAATTCTGTAGAGAATAAAGAAGGATTTAGTGGAGTTGTTGGACTTTGTGTATATCCAAGCGGAGATTTGATAGGGACAAAAATGCCTGAAGATAAGAAAATATGTCACTTTGCAGACCTATATTTTAAGTATGGTGTTAAGGGAGATAAAAGTATAGTATTTGTAACTGATGAGCTTATAAAATTTCCTTTTCCAGAAAGAAAAGAAGTGAGATTTTTACCAGAAAGTGTAGTATGGAATGAAATGTCTAAATACTATAAAGTTAAATGTGTAAACAAACCTATGATAATAAGAGATTATTTGGATGATGGTTTGACTAAAAATATTTTAAATAAAAATGCATTGAAAGGTAGAGCATTAGAATTTTTATATTTAATAAATCAAAGTACATATCCATTAGATAGATATCCATATATGTGGATAAAAAATTACATAAATTTAGCCAGATATTCATTATTGTCTGATAGTCATTATTTTGGCGAAATAAATAAGATATCTGATAAATTATTGTATTTAGTATTGTTTCCATTAGGATATTATAAATATATTGGACAAAGAAAATTAGTATCTAAGTAAACTTGTTGGTATAGTACTGCTAGTTGCTATATAAGGAGAGTAAAAATATGAATGAGCCTTTAGTATCGATAATTACTCCTGTATATAATTCAGAAGAGTTTTTATCAGAGACGATAAAGTCAATCCAAAATCAAACTTATAAAAATTGGCAGCTTTTATTAGTGGATGATTGTTCTAAGGACAATTCAAGTGAAATTATAAAAAGTTTTCAAAAAGAAGATGCTAGAATAAAATATATAAAACTTGAAAAAAATTCTGGAGCTGCAGTATCTAGAAATGTTGGTATTAAAAATGCGGAAGGTAGATTTATCGCATTTGTAGATAGTGATGATTTATGGGATAGTAAAAAGTTAGAGATTCAGATAGAATATATGTTAAAAGGAAATATCGGATTTTCTTTTACATCTTATAGATATATGAGACAAGATGGAACAAAAACAAATAAAGTTGCAAGAGCACCTAAAAAGATTGACTATGAGGGATTGCTTAGAAATACTATAATAGGGTGTTCTACTGTAGTCATTGATAAGAATATCGTAGGTGAATTTAGCATGCCTTTAGTGAGAAGAGGACAAGATACTGCAACCTGGTTACAGTTACTTAAAAAGGAAAAATATGCATATGGAATTCCAGTAGATTTAGTGAATTATAGGCTAGTTGGAAATTCTATATCGAGCAACAAGATAAAAGCATTAAAACGAACTTGGAATACTTATAGAAATGTTGAAAATTTAAGTTTACCAAAAACCCTATATGTATTTTGTTTCTATGTTTTTAATGCCATTAAAAAAAGAGTATAAGTTTTATATACTTGGAGGTAAAAATAATGAAGATAGCTATAGCTGGGACTGGATATGTAGGGTTGGTTACAGGTGTTTGTCTAGCAGAGGTAGGTAATGAAAATGTAGTCTGTGTTGATGTAGATGAACAAAAAGTTAAATCAATGAAGCTTGGAATAGCTCCTATATATGAAGAAGGCCTAGA
This sequence comes from Clostridioides sp. ZZV14-6345, assembly GCF_020657775.1. Classification (NCBI taxonomy): domain Bacteria; kingdom Bacillati; phylum Bacillota; class Clostridia; order Peptostreptococcales; family Peptostreptococcaceae; genus Clostridioides; species Clostridioides sp. ZZV14-6345. The sequence continues at coordinate 16,656 of NZ_JAGWCX010000036.1, forward strand.
AGAACTTATGGTTAAAAATTACAATAGAGGAAGAATAGATTACACTACTGATTATAAAAAAGCTTATGAAGATGCAGATGTAATATTAATAGCTGTAGGTACTCCAGAGAGAAGTGATGGTTCAGCTAATTTAGATTATATAAAGGCTGTTGCAAAGCAAATAGCTGAAACTATAACAAAAGATACTCTAGTTGTAATAAAATCTACAGTACCAATTGGTACAAATGAAGAAATAGAATGTTATATAAATAAGAATTTAAAAAATGAGGTAAAAGTAGAACTTGCATCTAATCCAGAGTTTTTGTCACAAGGAACAGCAGTAAAAGATACTTTACATGCTTCAAGAATCGTTATAGGTGTAGAAAGTGAATGGGCTAGAGATATATTACATCAAATTTATGAACATTTTAATCAACCTATAATAGTTACAAATAGAAATAGTGCTGAAATGATAAAATACGCATCAAATAACTTCTTGGCACTTAAAATATCTTTTATGAATGATATTGCAAATCTTTGTGAAATAGCTGGGGCTAATGTAGAAGATGTAGCTTTAGGAATGAGTTATGATGATAGAATAGGAAGTAAGTTTTTAAAGGCGGGAATAGGATATGGTGGTTCTTGTTTTCCAAAAGATACAAAAGCTCTTCACTGGCTATCTGAACATAATGGATATGAATTAAAAACAGTAAAAGCTGCAATAGAAGTTAATGAAAGCCAAAAACTTAAATTAGTTAGAAAGGCATCTAAACTAGTAGAGAGTTTTCAAGATATGAAGGTTGCTGTTTTAGGTTTGACTTTTAAACCAGACACTGATGATATAAGAGAAGCTCCATCTATACCAAATATAAAATATTTGCTTGAAAGAGGAGCAAGAGTGACAGTATACGACCCAATTGGTGTGAGTAATACTAAGAAAATATTTGGTGATTCTATACTCTATGCTGATTCTGTAGATGATGCTATAGAAGATGCAGAGATATGTTTTATAATGACTGAATGGAAAAATGTATTAAATTATGATATACATAAGTATAAGGAAAAGATGAAAAATCCTTTAGTTCTTGATGGAAGAAACTGCTATAAAATTAAAGATATGGAAGAACTAGGGATTGAGTATTATTCGATAGGAAGGTAAATATTATGAAGACTGTTTGTTATTTAGCTGATGGGTCAAATCCTCATACTTTAAAATGGTGTAGTTTTTTTAAAAATAAAGGATATGACATTCATGTAATCTCTTTAAATGGAGGTCATATGGAAGGAATTAAGATTTATGATTTTGGTTCTAATGTAGAAGAACTAAAAAATGAAAACATTTCTAAAAAAACAGGATACTTAGGTTCAATAAGACAAATAAAGAAACTAGTAAATGAAATAAAGCCAGATATATTGCATGCACAATATGCAAGTAGTTATGGATTTATAGGTAGTCTACTTGGGTATCATCCATATATTATTTCTGTCTGGGGTACTGATATTTATGATTTCCCTAATAATGGTTTTATACAAAAACAAATTATAAAACATAATTTTAGAAAAGCAGACTATATTTTTTCAAATAGTAGAGATATGGCTAAAGAGGCTAATAAATATACAGCTAAGCATGTAGATGTAACTTTTTTTGGAGTAGATATGGATAGGTTTAAGCCTATGGAAGTAGAAAAAGAAGATGCTTTTGTAATAGGAATTATAAAGAGTCTAGAAAAAAAATATGGAATTGAATATTTAATACAAGCATTTAAGATGCTGAAAGATGAATATAAAGATAAGAAAATAATTCTTAAAATAGGCGGTTCTGGAAGTCAGATGGACAACCTAATAAATTTAACTAAAGAATTAGGTATAGAAGATGATGTTCAGTTCTTAGGAAGAATATCTCCAGATGATGTCAGTAAGACCTTCAATTCTTTTGATGTAACAGTATTTCCTTCTTTGAGAGAGGGATTTGGGGTGGCAGCTATAGAATCAGAGGCGTGTGAAGTACCTGTTATAGTTACAAATGTAGGTGGACATCCAGAATCTGTATGGGAAAATGAAACTGGATTAATTGTAGAACCAAAACAAGCAGAAGAAATAAAAAATGCTATAATAAAACTAATGGAGAATGATGAACTTAGAGTTAGTATGGGTAAAAAAGGTCGTCAGTTTGTTAGAGAAAATTATGAAGTTAATTTAAACTTTAATGATATAGAGAAAATTTATGATTCTATATTGGATAAATATAAAAAATAAAATTAAAAAATACAGCAAAAGATAGATGTTGTTGGCTATGCTTAGGTGCGTAGCTTTTGCTGTTTATATGGAGGGCTTCTAGTTATGCGAGAAAGTATAGATTTAGAGAAAGAAAGCTTTTTTAATAAGCTTTTTAAAAAATATAAATTTAGACAATTAACATTATTAATTCTAGATATTTGTAGCGTGCTAGTAGCATTTCGAATGTCTTTGAGTTTGACAGGTAATTTAAATGTATTTACTATTAATGATATAATAATTTCAGCTTGTATATATATTGTACTTCATATAGTGTCATTTAGATTGTTTAAGTGCTACAACACATTATGGAGATATGCAGGAGAAGAAGAAATTATATCTATTTTTATAGCAACTTTAGCTTATTTAATTCCAGTTTATATAATAAATAAATTATTAGGGTTTGATTATCCTATAATGTTTTATGTACTAAATACAATATTTATTATAATGTTTACAAGTGGTGCAAGAGTAGCCTATAGAGCTATAAGAATAGTGATGAATAAGACATATTTTAGGGGCAAGGTTTCAAATATCCTTATAATTGGGGCAGGAGATGCTGGAGAAATGGTTATACAGGAATTAAAGAGAAATCCAGAACTTAAAAAAGTAGCAGTGGCTATAATTGATGATGATGAAAATAAAATTGGAAGAATAATTCATAATGTAAAAATTGTAGGGACAACCTCAAATATAAAAGATGTAGTTGAAAAATATAATATAGATGAAATAATCTTTTCAATAGCAAATATAGAAAAGCTTAGAAAAAAAGAAATTATTGATATGTGTAAAAATACTAACTGTAAAATAAAGACAATACCAGGAATTTACGAAATTATAGATGGAAAAGTTGATATAAAACAGATTAGAGAGGTAGAAATAGAAGACTTGTTGGGTAGAGAGACTATAAAAACAAATCTAAGAGAGATAAGTAATTATATTGAAGGAAAAGTAATTTTAGTAACTGGAGGAGGAGGCTCAATTGGCTCAGAGCTTTGTAGACAGATTGCAGGATTTAGTCCTAAAGAACTTATTATAGTTGATAATTATGAAAACAATGCTTATTCAATACAACAAGAATTGCTTAGGAAATATAGAAATAAATTAGATTTAAAGACAGTAATAGCATCAATAAGAGAAGAAAAAAGAATGGATGAAATTTTTAACAAATACAGACCAGAAGTAGTATTCCATGCGGCAGCTCATAAACATGTTCCTCTTATGGAGTCAAGCCCTGGTGAGGCTATAAAGAATAATGTATTTGGGACTTTAAATATAGCTGGACTGTCTTCAAAATATAGAGCTAAAAAATTTGTTCTTATATCTACAGATAAGGCTGTAAACCCTACTAATATAATGGGAGCTACTAAAAGGGCAGCCGAAATGATTATACAGACAATGAATGATGAGAGTCAGACTGAATTTGTTGCAGTTAGGTTTGGAAATGTACTTGGAAGTAATGGAAGTGTAATTCCACTTTTTAAGAAGCAAATTGAAGATGGTGGACCAGTGACAGTTACTCATCCAGATATCATTAGATATTTTATGACAATACCAGAGGCTGTAGGGCTTGTTATACAGGCTGGGGCTATGGCTAAAGGTGGAGAAATATTTGTGCTTGATATGGGAGAGCCTGTAAAAATATTAGATTTAGCAAAAAATTTAATAAAATTCAGTGGATTTGAACCAGATGTTGATATAAAAATTGAATTTTCTGGTCTTAGACCAGGTGAAAAATTGTATGAAGAACTTCTTATGTCAGAAGAAGGTTTGTTGGATACAGAGCATAAAAAGATTTTTATTGGTAGACCAATAGATGTTGATAGAGAAAAAATAACAAAATACTTAAAACTTTTAAAAGAAATTACTAACAATGAAGAAATTGAAAAAATAGATGATGTTATGAGAAAATTAGTACCAACTTACATTAAACCAGAAGATGCTAATATCAAGGAAATTGTAATAACTAAAGAAAAGTAGAATATATTTCTAAATTGTAACCAGGGGGAGCAAAAATAAACAATAAAATATGAAAAAGAAACAAAAGATTACAAAAAGATTACAAAAAGATTACAAAAAAGGTTGCAATTTATTTTGATGTAAGTTAGAATGTTAATTAGGAATTGGAAACAAAGGAACAAAATGTTAAATTTTCGAAAGGATTAGGTATTTGAGATTATGATGAATATAAAAAATAAAAAACATATATTGAAAAAATTTATAGCTATGGTGTTAATAGCAGGAGTTGTCACAGTAGAAGCAGGAGCAATAACAGCTAGTGCAGCAGAGCTAACTAATTCACCTATGAGTGCAACAGTAGACCAGTGTGATTTTTTAAATGTAAGAAGTGGAGCTAATGCAAATGATGCAGTAGTAGGAAAGATAAACACAGGAGACAAAGTTGAAGTTTTAGAATTACATTCAAATGGATGGATTAAAATAAAAACTGTTGACAATGTTACAGGATGGGTAAATGGAGACTATTTAACTATTCAAGGTGGAAATGTAGACGCAAAGGTACAAAAAGTTTTAAACTTAGCATTTAAGCAACAAGGTAAGCCATATAGATGGGGAGCAACTGGACCAAACTCTTTTGATTGTTCTGGATTCACTTCTTATGTTTATAAAAATGGAGCAGGAGTTAATTTACCAAGAGTATCAAGATCACAAGCAACAGTAGGAAAGAAAGTATCTAGAGCAGAATTAAAACCAGGAGATTTAGTTTTCTTTGGTTCAGGTGGTTCAATAAATCATGTTGGGTTGTATGTAGGGAATTCTAAATTCATACATTCACCACAAACAGGAGATGTAGTAAAAGTTACTAGCATGGCTCCAGGAACTAATTATGCAAGAAGACTTATAACTGCTACACGTGTTTTACAATAATAATAGATATTGATTTACATAGGATTGAATATTAACATTGAGTATGTATAATTACATTTAATGTTTTACATAGAGCTTTAAGAATTTAGTAATATTAAAATAATGATGAACGTTATAAAAACAGCAAAGAATATAAATTTCTTTGCTGTTTTTTTTATAATAAATTATTTCGTATTATAATCAAATATTAAATATAAATATTAAATAAATTATTCAATATTTGACAGATAATATGAATTTTAGATATACTTAGTAAGGAGTATATTGTAGAAAAAAATAAATTTTAGAAATTAAGGGGGATGAAATGAAAAAAATAAGTATATTAGTATTATCATTGATAATGACACTTACAATGTGTAGTGTTAGTTCATTTGCTGATTCATCAAATGATAAGGAAATGAGAGCTGCTTGGATATCTACAGTTTATAATATAGACTGGCCTAAGACTAAAAATAATGAAGCCAAGCAAAAAAAGGAATACACAGATTTATTGGACAAATTAAAAAGTGTAGGAATAAATACAGCAGTGGTTCAAGTAAGACCAAAATCAGATGCTTTATATAAATCAAATATAAACCCATGGTCTGAATATCTTACAGGTACACAAGGTAAGAACCCTGGATATGACCCATTACCATTTTTAATAGAAGAAGCACATAAAAGAGGAATGGAATTCCATGCATGGTTTAATCCATATAGAATAACTATGGCAGATGAGAGCATAGATAAATTGCCAGCAAACCATCCAGCAAAGAAAAATCCAAGTTGGGTAGTTAAACATGGAAATAAGTATTACTATGACCCAGGTTTACCAGAAGTTAGAAAGTACATAGTGGATAGTATAGCAGAGGTAGTTCAAAATTATGATATAGATGGAGTTCATTTTGATGATTATTTCTATCCAGGAGTAAGCTTCAACGATACTGCTACATATCAAAAATATGGAAATGGACAAAATAAAGACAATTGGAGAAGAGAAAATGTAAATACTTTACTTAGAGATGTAAAAGCGTCTATAAAGAGTATAAAGCCTAATGTTGTATTTGGTGTAAGCCCAGCAGGTATATGGAGAAATAAGAGTAGTGACCCAACAGGTTCAGACACATCAGGCAATGAAAGTTATGTAGGTACATATGCAGATACAAGAGCATGGATAAAACAAGGATTAGTTGATTATGTAGTTCCACAACTTTACTGGCCAATTGGTCTTAAAGCAGCAGATTATTCTAAGTTAGTGGCATGGTGGGCCAATGAAGTAAAAGGAACAAATGTAGACTTATACATAGGACAAGGTATATATAAGCAAGGCCAATCAAGTTATGGTGGACAAAATATAGCGAAAGAAATAGTAAAACAAGTAACATTAAATAGAAAGTATAGTGAAATAAAAGGTAGTATGTATTTCTCAGCTAAAGATATAGCAAATAGCACTTCTATACAAAATGATTTAAAGAGTTTATATTCTAGTAGTGAAGAACCAGTTACTCCACCATCTAATGTTAAAGTGGAGAAATTAAGAGGTGCTGAAAGATATGACACAGCAGTAGCAATAAGTAAAAAAGGTTGGGCTAAAAATTCAGATACAGTAGTACTAGTAAATGGATACTCTATAGTTGATGGTATAACATCAACACCACTTGCTACAGCAAATGATGCCCCTATACTATTAGTAAATAAAGATAATATACCAACATCTACTAAGAATGAGATAAAAAGACTTAATCCAAGTAAAGTTATTCTAATTGGAGGAAATAACTCTATTGGAGATAAAGTTGAAAGTGAGATAAAAGACACCCTATCAGATGTATTAATAAATAGAGTGGGTGGTTCAGATAGATATAGTACATCTCTAATGATAGCAAAAGAATTAACAAAAACTAATCCAGTAGAAAAACTATATATAACAAGTGGTACAGGTGAAGCGGATTCTCTTTCTATAGCTTCAAAAGCAGGAGAAGAAAAGCAACCAATCGTACTAGTATCAAAAGATAATGTAAGCGATGAAGTTTATAATTGGATATCAGACTTAAAAGTAAAAGATGCTTATTTTATAGGTGGTAACCTAAGTATATTTGATTCAGTAATAAATAAATTAGATAAGGTTATTACAAATGATGTATCTAAAAATAGAATAGCTGGAGAAAATAGGGAAGAAACAAATGGAAAGGTAATACAAAAATTCTATCCAAATGCTGAATATCCATCAATGTTTGTTAGTAAAAGTAACCAGTTAGTAGATGCATTAACATCAGGTCCTTTAGCAGCTAAATTAAAATCACCAGTAGTTATGCTTGGAAATAGTGTAACATCTGCTCAGAAAACTGCTTTAGAGCCTAAGAAAACGACTCTAGTATATGAAGCTGGAGATGGCATAAATCAAACTGCATTAAACATTTTCTTAAACTTAGTTAAGTAATAAAAAAAGTTAGTTTAAGATATAAAATATTTTATAAATGTAGAGTAAAATGAGAATTATCGAGATAAATTAGTAAATAAAAAAGAACTATATGCATTTTATAATCAAGTGTACATGATAGCTTGAAAATAATTATGCAATATAGTTCTTTTTTTAGTAATTAATCTTATACTTTACAACAAATCTTATGTTAAATTTTTATTGTTTAAATTCTATGTCATTAAATATAAAATCATGTAATATGTCTAAAGTTTCTGGGTCAAATCTAAGAACCCATCCAGCTTTTCCATATATACCACCTGTACTATGAATTTCATCATCAATAGGGAATTCAAATTGCTTAATATTTAAGTCACCCATTTTTAAAACTTGAGCTCCTAGAGAAAGTATTGCATTAGGTTTCATGTTAGTTTTAACATATGGAAGAACCGCATCTAATAAACCTGGATATTTAGTAACAGGTAAAGTTTCTGTTTTCTTGATTATAGCTTGTATAATCTGTCTCTGTCTGCCATCTCTAGCAAAGGCTGTATCGTTATGTCTAATACGTGCAAAAGATAGTGCTTGATATCCATTTAAAGTTTGCTTTCCAGATTTTCTAATGTATTGTATGCTACCTTTATCATTACTTTTATTCCAGCCATAAGTTTCAGGAATAAATTTATTTAATTCGCGTATTTCTCCTTTTTCAATGGTAACTTCAACACCACCAATAGCATCAATTATATACATAAATGATTCGAAATTAACACAAGCATAATTTTGAATATCAATATTAAAGTTCTCTTCAATTGTTTGTATTAATAAATCAGCTTGTCCATAAGCATAAGCATGAGTAAGTTTTTGTTTACCATGATCAGGGATGTCTACATAGCTATCACGAGCTAATGATGTAAGTTTGATATCATTGTGTTTGTTATCAATAGTAAGTATCATCATAGCATCTGACCTTGAAGAATCTTCATTTGGTCTAGCATCTGTTCCCATAAGTAATATGTTAATTATCCCATCTTCATTTTTATGGTCATTGTTATCTAATAAATCACTACTTATGCTAGAGTCATGAATAGCAGACAATTTATAATAAAAATATCCATATACGCTTATAGGGAATATTACTACCAAGAAAGCCATTAGTATAACAAATTTCTTTAATTTTGACAAAAGTACCCCTTCTTTCTTCTTTTTCCTGTATATTTTTTAATAGCATACACTTAATTATATTAAAGTATTGAGATATATTCAATACTTGTTTCAGTTACAAAAAAGACAATGATATAATTTATAAGAAAATTTATCAATTTATATATACAATTAAAAGTATATATAATATATTTTTTTAAAAATTTATATTTTAAAATAAAAACATACCCTATAACTGCAAAGTAATTTGCCTTTGATAAGGTATGTTTTTATTTTAAAATTGTTAGTTTATTTTGTTTTAGAACACTTAATCTTCAACTATAATATCTTTAAATATGAAATCATGCATTGCATCTAATTCATATTCACCAAAAGGAATTACATAGCCCGCATCACCTATTTTTCTACCATTTTCAGTAGAAAGAGGGAATTCCATGGATTTCAAATCTAAATTTCCTATGCTTACAAGCTCTTTTCCTAAAGCTATTATTTCATTAGGATTCATATTAGTTTTTACATATGGAAGTATTGTATTAACTAGATTAGGATATTTAGTAACTGGTAAATCTTTAACACCATTTATTAAACTTTGTATAACACTTCTTTGTCTTCTATCTCTTTCGTCTGTACTGTCGTTTTTTCTTATACGAGAAAAAGCAAGTGTTTGGTATCCATTTAATTTTTGTTCACCTGAATTTCTTATATATTTAAGAGAACCTTTATCAGTATTTTTATTCCATTTATAAGTTTCAGGTATAAATTTATTTAATTCTCTTATTTCACTCTTATTAACAGTAACAGTAACTCCACCTAGAGCATCAACTATATCCATAAAAGAGAAAAAGTCAACTACAGCGTAATTTTGTATATCAAGCTGGAAGTTTTCTTCTATAGTTTCTATTAATAAGTTAGCTTGTCCATATACATAAGCATGTGTTAATTTTTGTTCCCCATGTCCTGGTATATTAACATAAGTATCTCTATTTAATGAAGTTAATTTAAGACTTTTATTTTTATTATCAATAGTTAGTATCATCATGGCATCAGAACGAGAAACTTCTTCTCCTGGTCTTGCATCTGTACCTAACAATAATATATTTGTGATATTTTCTTCGTTTTTATAGTCATTACTACTAAGCGCCTCTGTATTTATACTATCATCTTGAATAGTTTTTAATTTAGTAAAAACATATCCATATATGCTAACAGGAAATGCTATAACTAAAAGGGCTAGAAATATAACGAACTTTTTGAGTCCTGACAATAATATCCCCCACTTTCTAAATTTTTTAATTACACATAGTTAATTATATTAAAAAATTGTTACATAAGCAATAAAAAACACAATAAATTAGCATAAGTTTGTCATAATATAATTATTTTTATAATATTTCATAGAAGAAAGTGTGTAGTTATTGTTAATTTTCTTGGAATATAATTATAGGAAAATTTAAATTTTTATAAATTGATGTATATATTGAAAAAAATATTTTCCTGAATGTAGTTATAGTATCTTATAAAAGGTGCAAATTGTAATTTAAAATTTTTAGTGTATAATAGGAATTGAAAATTTAAACTGATGAAAATTAATAAAAAATAATCATAAATTATATAATTTGGGGGAGGAAATATATGATAAAATTAATAGCAACAGACTTAGATGGAACTTTGTTAGATGAAAAGAGCGAAATAAATCCAGAGTTTTATAAAGTATTTAAAAAATTAAGAGAGAGAGGGATAATGTTTTCTGCCGCAAGTGGCAGGCAGTATCAAAATCTTATAAAAAAATTTGAAGACATAAAAGATGATATGATGTTTATATCAGAAAATGGAACACTAGTAGTATATAAAGGAAAAGAAATATTATCAAATCCTTTGGATAAAGAGTTAGTAAATGAAATTATAGAGACAACAAGAAGTATAAAAGGGAAAAAAATTGTAATGAGTGGTAAAAAATACGCTTATATAGAAAGTAAAGATGAAGCTTTTATAGAAGAGGTTAGTACTTACTATGCAAAGTTTAAAGTTGTAGAAGATTTGACAAAAGTAGAAGGTGATGTATTAAAGATAGCTGTATTTGACTTCAAAGGTGCAGAACATAACAATAGTATCTACTTTGAAAAATTTTCTGATAGAGCTCAAGTATGTATTTCTGGGGTAGAGTGGCTTGACCTAACTGCAAAAGGTGCGAATAAGGGTAGTGCCATAAAAGAAGTACAAAGAATGTTAGACATAAAATATGAAGAAACTATGGTATTTGGTGACCAATTGAATGATGTGGAAATGATGAAAAGTGCTTATCATAGTTATGCCATGGAAAATGCAAATGAGCATTTGAAACAGATTGCTAGATTTAGGGCGAAAAGAAATACTGAAAATGGTGTTGTAGATAAAATAAAAGAGGTAATAAAAATTGGATAGCTATCTGTTTAGATGAGAAAGATTTTATAGAACCTTCAAAAAAATATCAATGTAATTTTTGATAAATAAACTTATTTATATAAAAATTACATTGATATTTAACAAACATCAATAAAGATATTTATTTTTTTATGATACTCAATATTTTGTCTTCTATTTGAGATGCATTTTCAGTAGAAATTAAATAAACATACTTGCCTGCTTTCTCAACTATCGTATTATTTGCTATTTCAGAATTGCTTTTTTCTCCATGTCCTTCTCCAAAAGGTGCTTGTACCATGTCTTTTTTATAATTTTCTAGAGTTTTATAGATTTTATCTACATCGTTAGTTTTTATGACAATAATATCTTCTAGAGATAATTTATCAGAAGAATTAATTACAAAACCTTGAATTATGTCTTCTTCCACATCATTGAAATAGTTAAATTCCTTTGCATCAAAGTGTTTTGATTCTTTTATAAGCAAATCAGAGGATTTTAATGACTTTTCAATTCTCGATGTGGAAACATTTTTGTAATCACCACTTGAAGAACAACTAACCATTCCAAATGATAAGATTATCGAAAAAAACAATATTAAAATTTTTTTCATGATAAACCTCCAAGTTTTTTAAACTCCATCTTAAATTAGTTTACTACATAATTATATAAAAATAAATGTATATAATGTTACAGTTTTGATTAATAATGTAATATTTTGATAATAATACCTATTAAGAGGTGATTATAAATGAGAATACCAAAACATGTAGGAATTATCCCAGATGGAAACAGAAGATGGGCAAGTCAAAATGGAATGACAAAAGATAGAGGATATGAAAGTGGAATAAACCCTGGACTAGAGTCTTATAGATTATGTAGAGATTTAGGTTGTGAAGAAGTAACTTTTTATGGATTTACAACTGATAATACAAGACGTCCATCAGTGCAGACAAAAGCTTTTACAAAAGCATGTATTGATGCTGCAAATATATTAATAGATGAAGGTGCAGCTTTACTCGTTGTTGGAAATACAAAATCTCCAATGTTCCCTGAAGAATTATTACCATATACTAATAGAATTCAAGCTAAGGAAGGTCAAATAAAAGCAAATCTTCTGGTAAATTATGGATGGTATTGGGACTTAAATAATATATCAGGAGTAGAAAATGTAAATAAAAATAATATACAGGATTACATACAGTCATTTGATGTTTCTAGACTAGACTTGATAATCAGATGGGGTGGAAGAAGGAGACTAAGCGGTTTTCTTCCTGTACAATCAATTTATGCAGACTTTTATGTTATAGATAATTATTGGCCAGATTTTAAAAGTGATGATATAAGAGATGCATTTAGTTGGTATGATACACAAGATGTTACTTTAGGTGGATAAAATTTTCAGATTTAAAGTTGTAGAGTGTTTTAAATTATTGAAAAAAAAACTTCTTGATGGTAAAATAACACTAATAATATGAAAAAGTGTAAAAATTTATACCAAGAAGGGTGAAGAAATGTCAAAAGGCAAGAATAACAATAATTCGAGAAACAAATCTAAAAAGACCAGCCATCTGAATAGAAAAAAGCGAAAATTAAATAAGAAAAAGTTAACAATGTTGATTTGCTTTACAGTGTTATTTTTATTTATTGCATTTAAAGCTACTCAAGGTGTAGTAGCTTTAGTAAAAGGTATGGATAAAAGTAATAAAACTAGCCAACAACAAAATGTTGATTCAGAACAATTTGACCTTGGCAATGAAGAAGAAAATAAAAATAAAAAATATACTGTGTTTATAGACCCAGGTCATGGAGGCAATGATAAAGGGACTCAAAGCAAGACTAGTAATAGATATGAAAAAGACTTAAATTTACAGATTTCAAAAAAATTAGCAAATAAATTATCTAAACAAAAGGATATTCAAGTAGTAGTATCTAGAACTGATGACACATATGTATCATTGATGGATAGAGCTAATTTAGCAAATAATAGTTCTGCTGATGTACTTGTTTCCATTCATTTAAATGCAGAAAAAAATGGCAATACAGCAACAGGTATAGAAACTTGGTATAGGAATAAAGCTACAGATGGCTCAAAAGAACTTGCACAGATAGTACAAAGTACTATAGCATCCTATGTTAAAGTGAGGGATAGGGGTATAGTTGAAAATAACTTTGAAGTACTTAGAGAATCACGTATGCCTGCCATATTGGTAGAGTGTGGCTTTTTAACAACCCCTTCAGAGGAACGAAAAATAGTAAATGAAAAGTATCAAGAACAACTTACAGAAGGAATTGTTCAAGGTGTACTTTCATACTTAGATTCTAAAGGGAATAAGTAAGTTAACTTTATTCCATTATGTTGAAAAGATTATTTGAGTTTAGAAACTATGAAATTAGAAATTATTTTATCTATATCTAATTTCATAGTTTTTTTTGCAAAAAATCGATATTTGTGAAATTTAAGAAGATAAATTTAGTATAGTATAATGTAGTTATTTATATGTGATTTTAACTTACATTGATTTGCTATCGATTGTGCTTTATAATTAATATATAAAAACTTTAACTGTAAGATAATTTAAAAAATAGGGGAATTTATATGAATAAAAATAGTATGACAAAAATTTACAGTTTAAATAAAATAATTTTTATCATAATTGGAATTTTGGGAATCATTTTACTTACAAGACATATTGGAATAAATATTAAGGTTTTAATTTTAATGTTATTGACCTTATTTAGTATAAATGTATTTATTTCGCATCTTAAAATTAAGCTGTATGAGGATAAATTTAATTTAGAATTAATAAATAATCCAGATAAGCTTATAAATATTACTAAAGATGAAAATTTTCTAAAACATATTCAAAATTATATCATCAGCAATAAGGAAGAAAACTGTGTGATGGCTTGTTTTGATTTATGTAGACTCAAACTCATAAATGATATATATGGTTATGAGTTAGGGGATGAAGTATTAAATAATATCTCGAGTAACTTAAAAAATTATTTTGGAGAAGAAGCTATCTATGGAAAGTTAAAAAGTGATGTTTTTATATTAATAATAAAACTTGAAGATAGAGAACAGAAGATTCCTTACTTAGTGAATCTCATCAAGAATAAAATTGTGACATTAAGTCAGATTGACAGTTTTAAAATGGGCATAAATGTTGAGACATCTATTGGAATTTATAAATTTAATATTGATGAAATTGATATAAAAAAAGCTATGGATAATGCTGATATGGCAAGGATTAAATCAAAAGGACTAAAGCATATAGAATATGTAGAATTTGATACTGTCATGGAAGAGGAAGCACAATCACTTATGGAAATAGAGAGAGATTTATTCTTAGCTATTAAAAATAAAGAGTTTGTAATTCATTATCAACCAAAAGTTGATTCAAGTACAAATAAAATTATAGGCTCAGAGGCATTAATAAGATGGGTGCATCCATCTTTAGGTATGATTGGACCAAATAAATTTATACCTATAGCTGAAAGAAGTGGTCTGATAAACAATATTGGTAGATGGTTAATTCAAGAAGTTTTTGTTACTATCGATAAGTGGATTTCAGAAGGTATAAATGTACTACCAGTCTCAATAAATCTTTCTAGAGTAGAGCTATATAAAAACGATTTAGTAGATTTTTTTAAACTGATGTTTAATACATATAATGTTCCTAAAGAGCTTATAGAAGTAGAAATTACAGAGACAACGGCACTAAGAGATGTAGGATTTATAAGTGAAAGGCTTTATGAGATTAAATCTTTAGGTATAAATATATTATTAGATGATTTTGGTGTAGGTAACTCAAATTTTATTAATCTTAAGGGGATACCACTAGATGTTATAAAAATTGATAGGTCACTTATATTGGATATAGTTACAAATACAAAAACAAAGTTTATGGTAAAAGCAATTGTTAATCTTTCACATGACTTAAACTTAACTGTTATATGTGAGGGGGTAGAGGATATGAATCAGGTTAAAATTTTAAATGAAATGGGATGTAATTTCATACAAGGATATGTATTTTTTAAACCTTTAGATGAGATTAGTTATAAAAGACTTCTTGCTGACAGAAGTCATATAAATCTGGACGATATTCTTTTAGATAAATTCATGGCAGTTGAGGAGGAATAAGAATGATTTCAGAAGATGTAGATTATTCAATAAGAATTATAAGAGCTATGTTTAATAATGGAGAAAATAATTCAATAGATGCTAAAACAATATCAAAAAGTGAGGATATACCAATACTAACACTATGCAGACTGCTTAGAAAGCTTTGTGCAAATAATATTCTTACCTTTAATAAAGAAGATAACAAGAAATACATGTTAAATGTATCATTGGATACAATAAGTCTAAGAACTATTGTAGAAGCAATTGATGGGAAAATATATATAAATAAATGTACGAGATATGTATCTAATTGCAGTAATTGCTTAAAAGGTTGTAAAATAAATCATGAATTACTAGAAATAGAAAAAGAAATCTATAAACTTTTATCAAGAAAATCTATAAGACAAATACTAGAATAATAAATTTTTAGCTATGATAATAATTGGAGGTTTTCGACTATGGATGATATATCTCAAGATAATTTTCTACTATCTAAAGAGTATGAGAATAGTTTAGATGTAGACACTAAAAAAGCAAGTGGAATATATTATACTCCTAAAATCATTGTAGATTATATTGTAAAAAAGACTTTAAAAAATCATGATATAATTAAAAATCCATATCCACGAATACTCGATATTTCTTGTGGGTGTGGAAATTTTCTTTTAGAAGTATACGATATTTTATATGACTTATTTGAGGAAAATATATATGAATTAAAAAAGAAATATGATGAAAATTATTGGACTGTTGATAACATACACCGTCATATATTAAACTATTGTATATATGGTGCTGACATTGATGAAAAAGCTATAAAGATATTAAAAGATAGCTTAAGAAACAAAAAGGTAGTAAACGATTTGTATGAATCTGATATAAAGATTAATTTATTTTGTTGTGATAGCCTTAAAAAGAATTGGCGATATAAGTTTGATTACATAATTGGTAATCCACCATATATTGGTCATAAAAAACTAGAAAAGAAATATAAGAAGTTTCTTGTAGAAAAATACAGTGAAGTTTATAAAGATAAAGCTGATTTGTATTTTTGTTTTTATAAAAAGATTATAGATATCCTAAAAAAAGGAGGAACTGGTAGTGTTATAACTCCACGATATTTCTTAGAAAGTTTATCAGGCAAAGATTTAAGAGAATATATTAAATCGAATGTCAATGTTAAAGAAATAGTAGATTTTTTAGGTGCAAATATATTTAAAAATATAGGGGTATCTAGTTGCATACTTACTTTTGATAAGAAAAAATCAAAAGATACACCTATAGATGTATTTAAAATAAAAAATGAGGATATATGTATAAATAAATTTGAAACACTAGAAGAATTTCTAAATAGCAGTAAGTTCGAGCATTTTAATATAAATCAGAGTTTGCTATCTGATGAATGGATACTTGTAAATAAGGATGATGAAACTTTTTATAATAAGATACAAGAAAAATGTAAATATAGCTTGGAAGATATAGCAATAAGTTTTCAAGGAATAATCACAGGGTGTGACAAAGCATTTATCTTAAGTAAAGATGATGTAAAATTGAATCTTGTAGATGATAAATTTTTAAAGTGTTGGATAAAGAGTAAAAATATAAATAAGTATATAGTAGATAAAAGTGAATATAGGCTAATATACTCAAATGATATAGATAATGAGAATACAAATAAAAAGGTGCTAGATGAGATTATAGGGATATATAAAACAAAATTAGAAAACAGAAGAGAATGTAAAAGTGGAATAAGGAAATGGTATGAACTTCAATGGGGTAGAGAAAAGCTTTTCTTTGAAAGAAAAAAGATAATGTATCCTTATAAATCAAATGAAAATAGATTTGCTATAGATTATGACAACAATTTTTCAAGTGCAGATGTATATTCTTTTTTCATAAAAGAAGAGTATTTAGACAAATTTTCATATGAATACCTAGTTGGAATTTTAAATTCCAGAATTTATGATAAATACTTTAAAATAACTGCTAAAAAAATGAGTAAAAATATATACGATTACTATCCTAATAAGGTTATGAAGATAAGGATTTTTAGAGATAATAATTATGAAGAAATAGAGAATTTGTCAAAGCAAATAATATCAATTTTATTAGATAAGTCTATAGATAAAGAAAAAGTAGAAAGATTGCAGATAAAAATGGATAATTTAATAATGGATTCTTTAGGGATATAAGTAACTGTGAATACGAAAAAATTTACAAGATGTTAATTATTTATCTAAATTTAGAAAGAAAAAGTTAGCCATATAAAAAATATTAAAAATATATACTTTTCAATATTTTTTTGATAAAATAAAAATGAATTTGTGCAATTTTATTTTTCTCCAATAACTAAAAATAGTTTTTGAATTAATATTTGCTGAGGAATAAAAATCAGAAACGTTTTTGATATAGTAGGTGATAATATGAAAGGATTAGTTTTAGAAGGTGGAGGAACAAAAGGAGCCTACCAAATAGGAGCATATAAAGCTTTAAGAGAGCTTGGTATAGAGTTTCAAGGAGTAACTGGCACATCAATTGGTGCTTTAAATGGAGCATATATAATTCAAAATGATATCGAAGTAATGGAAGATATTTGGTTAAATTATGATTATACTCATTTTATGAACATTGATAAAGAAACTTATGAGAGATTTAAAAATGTAGATTTCACTACTAAAAATATCAATGCAGTGTTTGAACTTATAAATAAAGCTAGAAAAAATGAAGGTATAGATATAAGCCCATTAAGACAACTGATGGAAACTACATTAAATGAAGACATAATAAGAAAATCAAAAAAAGACTTTGGACTTGTTACGGTTTGGTGGGATAAAAAGATTAATCCATATCCATTGTATATTGAAGATATACCACAAGGAAGACTGATTGATTATTTAATCGCTAGTTCCAGTTTGCCTATTTTTCAAACGAATATGATGGACGATAAATTATATCTTGATGGAATGTTCTGTGATAACATGCCAATAGGACTTTTAGAAGACAAAGGTTATGAAGATGTTGTTGTAATTAGGCTGCTTGATGACTTTATTGGTAAAATGAATCTAAGTAGACACCAGAATATAAATGTAAAAACTATAATACCATCAGAGTATCTAGGAGGTTCTCTTAATAAAGATAGAGATAATGTAGAAAAAAATATTCGATTGGGTTACTTGGATACTATGAAAGCATATGAAAGATGCACTGGGATTAAGTATTATTTTGATGTAGAATATAAGTATAATGAAGAGTACTGTTTTGATAAATTTAGAAGTATGAGTAATGAAACAATACAATATATTTGTAATTTACTGAATATAAAGAGAGATGCTTCGCTTAGAACTGTTATGGAAAGTGTAATACCAAAGCTTGGTGAGGTACTTGGATTGCCAAAGAATTTTTCATATAAAGATTTATTTTACTGCATATATGAAAAAAAACTTGAAGAAAATAGTATAAACAGAATAAAATTATATGATTTTAATAAGGTTATAGATGTTGTAAATACAAATATTGATTCTAATAAAAATTTAGCTTCTAATTTTGAAATTAGACCTAAAATTAGTATTAAAAAGAACAAAAATACAAAATTATTGACAAATTGTATTATAAAAGACATAAAAAACCAAAATTAAATAAAAAACAAAAAAAATTTGTAATTATACTCGAAAAAAGTGTATATTAGTAGTATAATATTTTTGTAGCACTAGTGGGAACAAAAAATGACCATAGGACAAAAAAGTACCACTAAGTGCCATTAAAGTAAAAAATAGGAAAACAATTTTAAAAAATATAAAATGTAAAGTCTATAGGAGGATTTAAAAAATGGAAAAAATAGTTAGTATCAAAAATGCAAGTGGATTACATGCTAGACCAGCAGGAATGTTTGTTAAGAAGGCTGCTGAATTCAAATCAACAGTAGAGGTTGTAGCAAAAGACAAAACTGTAAATGCAAAATCAATAATGGGAATAATGAGTTTAGGTTTAGCTCAAGGAGAAGAATTAAAGTTAGTTGTAAATGGAGAAGATGAAGAAGTAGCTTTAGCTGCAATGGTTGAATTAGTTGAAAGTGGATTTGGAGAATAGATATAATAATTTTTTAAAATTTGATATTTATAATCTAATTATTACTTAAAGTAAAAGTAACAGAGAAGTATTAAACATATACAGACTAGCATTTGTAGATATTTAATTTCTTTGTTACTTTCATGTTTATTTAATCAGAAGATTAAGACTATTGTTAATTGGGTATGAAAATACAAGTATTTTAGAAGATGAAATAAGATATTTTTAATCATAAATTGAATGTTAAAATACAAAAGATATTTTTTAGGAGGTAGGGTTATGGCTTACAAAGGAATAGGAGCTTCTCCTGGTGTTGCTTTAGGGAAAGCGTTAGTAGTTGAGCATAGTGAATTAGTAATTGAAAAAAAATCTATAGATAATGTTGAAGCGGAAATTACTAAATTAGAAAATGCTGTTGCCGTTTCTAAAGAAGAATTAATAAAGGTTAAGGAAAAAGCGTCTGAAGAATTAGGAGCAGAAGAAGCTGAAATATTTGAAGCGCATTTATTAGTTTTAGAAGACCCAGAGTTAATTGGTTCTGCAATAGATAAAATCAAAACTGAAAGTGTAAATGCAGAATATGCTTTGAATGAAATAAAAGAGATGTTTGTTAGCATGTTTGAGTCTATGGACAATGAGTATATGAAAGAAAGAGCGGCAGATATAAAAGATGTTACAAATAGAATACTTAGACATATATTAGGAATTAAAGTTGTTGATTTATCTGCTTTAAGTGAAGAAGTTGTATTAATAGCACATGATTTAACTCCATCAGATACAGCAACTATGAATAAAAAAATGGTTTTAGGATTTTTAACTGATATAGGTGGAAGAACTTCTCATACAGCTATCATGTCTAGGACTTTAGAAATAGCTGCAATCGTTGGATTAAATGATATAACTTCAAAAGTTAAGGATGGAGATTTTGTAGTTTTCAATGGGGATACTGGTGAAGTAATCGTTAATCCAGATGAAGAGACTATAAATAAATATACTGAATTAAAAGCTAAGTATGAAGAAGAGAGAAAAGCATTACAGTTATTAAAAGGAAAACCATCTGTAACTTTAGATGGAAAGCATGTAGAATTAGCTGGTAATATAGGGACACCTAATGATATAGAAGGTCTAATAAAGAATGATGCTGAAGGTGTTGGTCTTTATAGAACAGAATTCTTATATATGGATAGAGATTCTTTCCCAACTGAAGAAATACAATATGAGGCTTACAAAGCTGTATTAGAGGGAATGGATGGAAAGCCTATAGTTATAAGAACATTGGATATAGGTGGAGATAAAGAATTAAGTTATTTAAGTATGGAACCTGAAATGAATCCATTCTTAGGTTATAGAGCAATAAGACTTTGCTTAGACAGAAAAGATATATTTAAGACTCAATTGAGAGCTTTATATAGAGCAAGTGTTCATGGAAGATTAAGAATCATGTTCCCAATGATTTCATCTTTAGAAGAATTATTACAAGCTAAAGAAGTTGTAAAAGAAGTTTTAGCAGAACTTGATTCTGAAGGTGTGACTTATGCTAAAGATGTAGAAATTGGTATGATGATAGAAGTTCCATCTGCTGCTGTAATATCTGATGTACTGGCTAAACATGTGGATTTCTTCTCTATAGGAACTAACGATTTAATTCAATATACTTGTGCAGTTGATAGAATGAATCAAAAGATAAGCTATCTTTATAATCAATTTAATCCAGCTGTTTTAAGACTTATAAAGACTGTTATAGACAATGCACATAAAGAAGGTAAATGGGCAGGTATGTGTGGAGAATCTGCTGGGGATCAAAAAATGATACCAATACTTTTAGGTATGGGATTAGACGAGTTCTCTATGTCTCCAATATCAATACTTCCTGCTAGAAAGTTAATAACTTCAGTTAAAGAATCAGATATGAAGAAATTAGCTGATGAGGTACTTAATATGGGTACTGCTGAAGAAATAAAGAAATATATTGAAACTAGTTTTAATATGTAATTATTAAATTATATCTATATAAATACTTGTTTAGGTAGATTATAAATAATAAAAATTATTTAACAAATAAGTAAAAGCCATAGTTTGTCATATATACTATGGCTTTTTTATTGTATAATTTAAGGTATTACAATATTTATGATTTGGCATTAAGAATATATTATATATCTTCCGATATCAATATTGATGTTGTGAATGAAAAAGGAGTGTAGAAAGTGTCTGGTTTTACAAAATAAATCTAGAATAAACACTGTTAAAAATTAGTATGGTATTGAAAAATAATTAAAAGTATTTAATAATAGAATTAGGGAAGAATAAGTTTATAAGTAAAAAATAAATTGATTAGTAGTTAATAAAATAAGTGTGATATCCAAATAAATCCTAAATCTGATTTGAGTTTTAATATAGATAGTCTAAAGTTTGATTATTAAAGATTTAATTGTAAGTTGTTACAGTTGATGATATTGATGTAGAGATTAAAGTTTAGAATAGAAAGTTACCTTAAATTTAAAAATGCAAGATAACCCAATCTAAAAATTATAATCACTCAATAGGTTTATGGATTTATTTGTTTATTATAAATAAGTGGGAGTAGATTTTTCTACTCCCACTTTGTATACTATTATTAATTTAATGAGTAATATGATTTAAAGTTATAATACTAGTTAAGATTTCTCGCCTTACTAGTAAATAATTCTTTAATAGCGTTGTTTCTAGAAGCTAAATCATTACTAGAATTATTTGTTTTTTTCATAATTACTGAATAACGTTTTTTATTTATGAAAAATATTAAAATCTTATCATCATCAAAATTGTATTCTTTATATCTATCAATAGACTCATAACCTAAATTTAGAATGTTTTTATCT
Source organism: Clostridioides sp. ZZV14-6345 (assembly GCF_020657775.1). Classification (NCBI taxonomy): domain Bacteria; kingdom Bacillati; phylum Bacillota; class Clostridia; order Peptostreptococcales; family Peptostreptococcaceae; genus Clostridioides; species Clostridioides sp. ZZV14-6345. Next base: position 38,809 of record NZ_JAGWCX010000036.1, read on the forward strand.
TTTATACTATTTACATCTAAAATATATGATGGGTCAGCCTTTAGTAATATATTAATCAAACATTTTTCTTCACCAGCACAGAATAACTCCATCTTATTTGATATAGACTTAGATTGTTCTGAAGTTATTTTTGCAGGAATAAGATTGTTGTTATCATCTCTTAAAAGATAACCATGTGTGTCTTGTTGATATACTAAATTAACTTTCTTCTTAGGAACACTAACCATTTTATCTAAATGTACATAATGATGATTTTCAACAAAACCTTCGTTTAATATTTCAACAAAATTGTCAATTTTACCTAGGCAAAAAGATTCTATAGATTCTTTACAGAATTTATTTGTAAATGGTATTATGTTTACGTTTTCTCTATCTGTATTCCATGCTATAGCATAATCCAACGAATATACTTCTTCCTCTATATCTGCAAAATTATATTGTACTATCTTTCCTTTCAAAATTACTCGACCTCCATCTTATAATATATTTAATATACTTTATAAAACTTATATTATATTTAAATAATATCATAAATTAAATGAATATGATATAGTAAATAAGGTAAAATTTGAAAAAAATCACTATAAATGGGTAGTAAATATAAATAGTGTACACTAATGGGATGAAAAATGTCCACTATTAACTTTATTACCCCACATATGTAAGATGAAATTATTAATATAAAATATAATCTGTCAACAATGAATAGACTTTTAAAGAAACTTAATATAAAATTAAATAAATACTTAAAAATGATTTACTTTAATGGTAGAATCATACTAGAGGAGGTTAATTTTATGGATATAAAGAATAAAATTAAATCTATATTTTTACCAGAAAAAAATAACTATTTAAATGATGAAGAATTCGAATATGATATAGAAAATAATGAGGAGAATTCAAAGGAAGATAATAAAGTGCATTTAAATGACTTAAGCAGAGTAAAGTATGATTACAGAGAATTAAAAGACATAGAAAATCAAACAGAAGAAATGTGTCTACTAGCAGTAAAACAGGATGGTACTATAATTGAGTTTGTAAATGATAAGACTTATAGAGTGTGTATGGAAGCAGTTAAACAAACATATAAAGCTCTTAAGTATATAACAAATCAAGATGAGAATATTTGTATAGAAGCAGTCAAACAGAACTATAGAGCTTTGTATTACATACATGATAAGACAGAAAATGTATTAATTGAGGCTATAAAAAATGCATCAACTCACGATATCATGGAAGTTTTTAAATTTGTAGAAGGGCAGACAGAAGATGTATGTCTAGCAGTTATAGAAAGGGCATCCAAAAATGATGTTGCAGAGATACTGAAAGGAATAAAAGAACAAACTCCAGCTATATGTTTAGAAGCTGTAAAAAAAGACGGGAAGTCTTTAGCTTATGTCAAAGAACAAAGTAATAGTATATGTTTAGAGGCTGTAAAGGAAAACTATAGTGCACTACCTTGTGTAAAAGAACAGACAAAAGAAATATGTATAGAAGCAGTAAAACAGAATGACTTTGCATTGTATTATGTAAAAGAGCAGACAGAAAAAATTTGCATAGAAGCAGTAAGAAGAAGTTATATGGCTCTACAGTATGTAAATAATCAGACAGAAGAGGTTTGCTTGGAAGCAGTAAGAAATGATGGAAGAGCATTACAGTATGTAAAAGAGCAAACAGAAGAAATTTGTTTGGAGTCAGTTAGACAAAATGGAAAAGTATTGCAATATGTAAAAAAACAGACTGAAGATATGTGTATAGAGGCAGTAAAAGGTTCATTTGAGGAACTTGAAATAAAGGAAATCTTAAGCTATGTAAAGGTACCAACAGAAAGAATCTTTGTGGAAGCAGTAAAGCAAAATGGAAAAATTCTTAAATATATAGAAAATCAGACAGAATTAATATGTTTAGAGGCAGTAGGAGAAAATTATAATGCTTTACAATATGTAAAGGAACAAACAGAACAGGTTTGTCTAGAAGCAGTTAATCAAAGTTATGAAGCTCTTAAATATGTGAAAGAGCAAACAGAAGAAGTTTGTTTAAAATCAGTAAGACAAGATTATAGAATGTTGAAATATGTAAATAATCAAACAGAAAAAATATGTTTAGAAGCAGTAAAGCAAAATTATAGAGCTTTAGAATTTGTTGATAATCAAACGGAAAAAGTTTGCTTAGAAGCAGTAAAGCAAAATAGAAAAGCACTACAATATGTAAAACAAAAACAAAGTTAAAAAAGTTAAAATATATAGAACAATATATGAAAATTGATATTTTGTAATAATGAGGGTAATGTAAAATAATTTGTGCTTCAAGGTTAA
>NZ_JAGWCX010000037.1:0-40976 GCF_020657775.1 Clostridioides sp. ZZV14-6345
ATGCAGCGCGTAGAGGGTACTGTTTGGGAAATGCCCGTTATTTTAGGCGGGCTTTACGGTATGCGCCGTTCTGAAATCTTGGGCTTGCGTTGGCGCAATGTTGACTTGGAAAACAACACCTTTGACGTTTCCGAACAGCTACCTTTTAAGGTGCCGCCGAAAACAAAAGTCATTGAGGAAATGGCACCGCCGAAATCCAACGGGCGAACGCTGCCTATCACAGAGCTTGCCCGCCCGTTCTTCCTCAAACAGTTTGCCATGCAGGAAACACAGCGCGAACAGGCAGAAAAGGACGAGAAACCTTACTATGACAACGACCTTGTTGTAGCGAAGCCGGACGGTGCGCCTATCGCCGCGTCGTGGGTATCTTCACAGTTTGGCAAGCTGCTTGAAGATTTAGAGTTGCCGCATATCCGTTTCCATGATTTACGCCATACGGCGGCTACGAATATGCACCAACTGACGGGCGACTTCTACACCGTAGGCGAAGTGTTGGGACACACGCTTGCGGGTATCGGCGTATCGCTTGGGCTGTCTATGAACTTTGAAGCTGTTACCGCCCGTTATGTGGACGTGCGGCTTGAACGCAAAAAAGAAGTCCTGGACGCTTATCATGGGGCTGTCAAACAGGCTGACCCGGCAAAGGCAAAGGAAGCCGAGCCGAAAAAAGCAAAAAGCGCGGCAAAGAAAAAGAGCAGTGAAATGGAGCTTTAACCGCCTTATCTCTTTACTGCTTCTTGCAGCCTTTTATAACCCCTCGTGGGATTTGGGCACCATTTGGGCACCATTCACCGAAAAAGCACCACCAACACAGGCGATAATAGAAACGCCGAGAACGCGCAAAAACGTAGTGTTTATGCGGGTTTCCGGCGTTTTCTAATCCCTCAACCGACCTAAAATCATCTTGTGCGAGAGAGAAATATTCTACTATTTTTTATTTTATCAGATGCCTTATTTATAAAATTTTTTCACATGTTATTAATCTTATTTAAATATTTATAATAATTTTTTATTCAGTGTAAGTAACATAAAATAAATAAGAAAAGTATCATTATTATCATAAAAATTCATTACATTTCGATTTTACTAATTATAAGTTGTAAATATCTAATTGTCTTTATAACAATTATTTGAGTAATAAAAATAATATAAATTGAGTAACAAAAAGAACATATACTTATAACCTAAAAGACTATAACTATATGTTCTTCATTTACATGTATAATTTATATTTATTTTGCAGTATATCCAGCTTTAACTAAAGTTTCAACTGCTAAATCCCCTTTAGCTTCATTTACTAAAACTATCGGACCTGTACAACCCATACCACTTTCAGCATAGATTCCATTTTTCCATAACTCAGACACTGCATCTTCTAAATCCATTATATCAACACCAGCTATTTGACGAGTAACAACTTCTTTATCTGGCATTTTAACTTCTACTTTCTCAGTTTTAACTTCTTTTTTAGTAAGAGATACTATAATATCATCAAATTTTGCTTTTTTAACCTTTGCAAATTCATTTCTTGCAACATTACTTATATCTCCCTTTACAACATCATAAGCATATTTTAACGCATTTGCTACTACTGGAGAACCTGATGCTCTTGATACTATAAGTACCTTTCTATCATAGTCTTCTCCAACCCCAGGACCATATCCAAATCCTTGAGCTTCATAATCCCCACCTGTAGTATATGAAGAGAATACTTTCATAAATATATTTCCAGATAACGTATCAGTAACCATAACATCAGGTGCACCCACAAGTAAATCATTACCTCTCATTACACATCCACCATCTGCTCTAATTGAATCAGCAAATTCCATATCATATCCATTATCTTTTAATTCTTTTAAACATTTCTCAACTTGTCTTGCTCCATCAACATTAAGTATTCCAACTTTTGGGCATTTATTACCCATTGATTTTGCTGTAACAATACCATAAATAGCATTTCTTACCATTGCTTCTATTCTATTAGTGGCACTTGTCCCTGTTGTTGTTGCAAGTATCATTTCTTTTCCTTTTGCTGGAGTTATTACTCTACCTACTGTAGACACTCCTATTGGAAAATTGTAATGCATAGTAACACAAGCATCAATATATCCTGAATCTAATAATTCTTCCATTTTTACATGCATTTCTTTTTCATCATTAACTTCAACCACTTCAAGGTCAGTTTCCACCTTTGGTCCAATAAGTACTATATCAAATAAATTAGATTTTGCTAATTGTGCACCATTAACCATGTTCTCTACACCATGTTCACTTCCAAGTGTAGTCACACCAATTTTTACTTTCTTGCCAAATTCGCCGCTTTCTATTGCATTAGCTACTTCTAAGAATACATCTGCGATTACTTTTTTTGACATATCCTCACCCCTATTCTTCTAACATATCTAATGCTAGTTTTTTCATAGATTCAGCTATTATCTTCTTAATTTCATCCTTAGATATTCCTGAAGTTTCTTCAATAATACCTGTATTTCTTTCAGCTATGAAAGATACTCCATCAAATAAGTTAGTCATTCTTCCTAAGAATAAGCTACCTTTTCCAACTATCATAGCTCTATTTCTATTTCCTGTAGTTAAATCATCTATTAAAAATCCTATATAAGGAGCTCCTGATGGTATATGACCTTGAGTTGGTGCCCATCCTGGTAATCCTTTATTAGAAACAAAATCTTTTAACGCTTTCTTTTCTAAATCTCCACGCTTAACAGCAAGTGCTCCTATCATTTTGTAGTTTGCTTCTGGAACATCTCCTGCTCCTGCTGGCTTAGTTATATCTGGGTTTTGCATTTCAACTGAATATACATCAACATCTGTTATTTTTAAATTAGCTCTATCAAGACCTGAAGTTATAAGTGCTGTCATAACTGCTTGAGGTGAAGAACCAGTTCCAACAGTATGCTTACCTGTTAAATCCGTTCTTATAACTGGATTTACACCATCATTTTCAGATACAAGTACTGCAAATCCTCCAACAACATCTTCAAGTACAGGAAGACCTTTTTTAACATGGTCTTTAGCATTCATTCCAAGTTTAGCACTTGCTCCACCAGCTACTACCATTACATTTTTATGTATTCCAGCTTTTACTAAAGCTGCTGCTTGAATTAATGCATGTGTTGGTGCTGCACAAAATCCTCTTGTGTCAGAGCCAGTTGCATTTTGAAGTCCTACTATCTCAGCTATTGATTTAGCAAAGTTTCCTCCACCTCTTTGGTTTATATCTCCACAAGCTTCTTCTGAACACTCAATAACATAATCTATTTCAGCAGGGTCTATTTTGCTATGTCTTAGCATTTGAATAGCAGATAAAACTCCAGATGCTTTTACTACTAGATTTTCAAACATTGTATGGGCATTTAAGTTAACATCTACGTCATGTGCTCTTTTTACATAACCAACGAATTTTCCATCATGGTATAATCCTTCTGCTATGTGTGTTGCTACTAATTCTTTACCTTCTTCTATATCATCACCCTTTAATTTGCCTACAAATGGTGCAATTTCAGGGTAGTTATTTTCAATTTTTGGTTTTACTTCATCAATAAATTCTTGTGATAATTTTACTAAATCAAATGCATCACTTATTTGCATTAAAGCTATGAACTCATCTTGAGGCATTATTTCTCCAAATTTACCATTTCTAGTTCCCTCAATCTTTTGTTCACACCATGGCATTGGTAAATCTCTTAATTCTTCTGGTCTTCTATTTCCTATATAAACTTGATTTGGCATGTAGTTAACTACATCTTCGTAACTTCTTATATGACTACTTACTTCTTTTAAAAATTCTGAATCTGGATTTGTTGCTCTTTCAACTGTACAAGTACTTCCATTTTGCACTATCATATCTGGAGTATGAATAAGTACATAGCCTGCCCCTTTTAAAACTGGATAAGTCATTTTGTGCACCTCCATAAATTTTATGAACACTTATTTTTTAATCTCATTAAAAACTCTAATTATTCTATTTTTATTATTGTATATTTAATTCTATTATTTTTATGTATTTTGGCATTTTTTAAGATTTCATGAATGAATAACTCCAATTTATCCATTCATGAAATCTATATTATTTTTTTGTGTATAGTTATTTTTTATTTTTAGTGTGTGTTTATATTTTTATCTATATAATGTATGTGTGTTATTTTTATTTTTCAAATACTGTTTGACCATCTACTTCTGTAGTTAAAGCATTTAATGCTTTTTCTACAAGGCCTCTTCTTAAGGCTTTTTCTTCTGTAGGGTCAAGTGCTGGATTTCCAAGTGGATGAGGTATTGCTATAGTTGGAACTATTCTATTAGCCCCTACTGTTAATGAAATAGGTACTACTGTACACATATGAACTACTGGAAGTCCAGTTTTTTCTATTTCTTTTACCATCGTTGCACCGCAACGAGTACAAGTACCTCATGTAGAAGTTAAGATTACTGCATCTACACCATCAGCCACTAATGCTGCTCCAATTTCAGAAGCATATTTTTTAGAATTTGCAACAGATGTACCATTACCTACAGTTGTATAGAAAGTCTCATGTAATTTTCCAATTACACCTTCTTTTTCTAAATCTCTAAGAACATCAACAGGTAATACTCTATCTGCATCTAAGTTTGCATACACTGGGTCATATCCACCATGTGCAGTTTCATAAGTCTCTTCTGTTAAATCCATAACTCCTGCTATAGAATAAGTTCCATATTTAGAAGCTGAAGAAGACTCTATTCTATCTGGATTTCCTTTTGGAACTATACCACCAGAAGTAACTAAAGCTATTTTGCATTTTGATAAATCTTTTATAGCTTTACTTGGGTCAACTCTATCAAAGTTTGGCATTGGGTATTCAGTTTCAAACGGTTCACCTTTTATTTTCTTAACTAACATGTCAACAGCTCTCTTAGAACCTCTGTCTTCATGGAAGTAGTTAACTCTTATTCCTCTAGCTATGTATCCTTCATCTTTAGGAGTTCCAATTTCTTCTCCATTAGCAAGTTTTACTGCAAGTTTAGCTATCTTAGGAAGTGCTTTTCTCATACCTGCTGCAGAATCAGAAGTTTCTACTACATAAACATCCTTTTTAAACATATCTGCTCCTGGATTTTCAATATACATACCTGTTAAAGCTGGTATATTTAAAGCATCTTTTACAACTTTAGTTATTGTTCCAGCAGCAACTCCATATCTACCAGCATTAAATGCAGGACCAGCTATGAAAAGTTGTGGTTCAAAACCTTTTACCATTGATAAAACTTCTTCACTTGCACTATCAATATTTTCATTAAAATAGCTATCTCCACAAACTACCGTTCCAACTATTTCAATATCTTCACCTAATAATTTATCAAGTTGTAAACTTATTGGAGGTAAAGTTTCTGCCACATGTGGCTTAGTATCAGCTTTCTCTTCTCCACCTATACCAGCAAAGAACTGATTAATATAATGTACTGCTTTTAGTTTTCCCATCTTTTAGTTTCACCCCTTTTGCTTTTAGGCATTAAAATTTACAAAATTCTTCTCTTATACCAGACATTTCTTCTTCTATTTCTTCAACTTCTAAAACCATTTCCATCATACTTATTTGGTCTTCATATACACTTTCATCAAATAATGATTTTATTGGTTCCTCAACAACGTGGTAAACACTTAATCCTAAGGCAACTCCAGCAAGTGGTCCAGCGAAAGTTGGATCTCCAGCAGTTACTGTTTCGGCTGCAAGACCTGCAGCTTCGGCTTCAGCAGCACCTAGTAAAATCACAACATTTTCAGCTCCGAATTTATCAGCAGCATCTTTAACTCTGTTTTGATTTTCTAAGTCCATAGCCCCAGCAGCTGTTCAGACAAAGCATTCTGTAGATGAGAAAACAACCTCTGCTCCTTCTACTGTTTTTACACATTCTTCTATCGCAGGTCCTGGTATACCATCACGGTCACCTATTATAAGAACCTTTTTATTACTAAGTAAACTCATAATAATCCTCCTTATTATATTTCTAATATATTTTTTTACATCTATAACACTTATTATAATATATCTATAATATGTTTAATTAACATTACTCAATCGTTTAATGGAATACTTTTTAATATCCTTTAGCAGTTAAATGACCAAATCCTGTTTCATTAGTTGCACCTGTTATAGCTTGGATTTCAACTTCAATAGTTCCATCAGCTTTTAAACTTCCATCAGAACCACCAGCTATTACATCCACTACTTCTAAATGACCAATTACTTTATCTAGCTTAGGAAGCACTACAACTTGGTTAGCATTTCCACCTGTTACAACAGCATCAGCTCTTACATCTGCATCTGCAAGTGATTGAGAACCTCCATCACGTCCAGCATATTCATCTGTAACTATAACTGTTTTAACACCTTGCATTTCTATCTTCTTACAGTTCATTATAAGGTCAGTATCAGGATTTCCAAAACCTTCTTGTGAAACTATAACTGCATCTAATCCTAAATATTTACATAATTTAGAAGTCCAGTTTGAAGATCTTTCTTTATCTGCTAGGTAAACATTTTCATTCGTTATAATTACACCCACAAAGTTTATATCTTTGCCATGTCTTGCATATAAATCTTCAACAACCCCATTATTTATGTGAACATAACTTGGGTTTTTATCACATGCAGAAACACAGTTACCACTTACAATTGCTCCGTCCATTAATTCTGTTGGATATAATAAAGTTGGTACTATTTGTTTTGCATCTACTCCATACACATAAGTATCATGTAATAAACCTTGAGTCTGAAGCATATAAACATATCCTACTTTTGGAAGCTCTGGATATTCTTTTATTGATTCAAGAAGAGGTTTAGTTTCATATACTGAAACTTCATCTGGAGTAAGATTTCTTGCTACTTCTCCTAAATACATTGCTGCTTTGAATCCTATCATTCTAACAGCTTTTTCATGAACATATTGTTTTAAACCATCAATAGGTTCAGCTATTACTACTACATTATTTAATTTAGAAAATGGAGTGTACTTAGCTCCTTCTCCAGTCATATCTATTATACCTTCTTGGAAACCTACTATTTTTCCAGTAGTTACAACAGCTACACCTTTTAAAGCATGAGTTTTTCCTTCTCCTACAGTGTCAACTTTAGACATGATGCCTGGGAATATTCCCCCATTACCTTCAACTTTTACTCTTGGCTCAATAACATCTTTTACAGGTGTTATTCTTACGCTTTCACCTGGACGAGCTAATTCTATATCTATAGATTTGATGTGCTCATCTCCACCAATTTCTTGTAGCATCTCTTGCTTATTGATGAATAATACTCCATCTTTTACTTCTGTTACATCACCAAATTGAATATCTTTTATAAAGATTTTCCCTAATTCAAGACGCATACTTGCACCTCCTGTTATTTAATTTGTGTATATGCATTTGAGTTTTTCTCAAAATTATATCATTTTACAACTTATCTTAAAGATATTTTTATATTCTGTTTTTATGTTTCAAATATTTATTTCATTAATAAAAAATATTTATTGTAAAAAAATTATTTTATCTAAAATTATTTTTTTAACAAACTTAGACATAAAAACACTTTTCTTTTATCTTCAGACTAAAATAAATTTTTTCTTTTGATGTTAATACTTTATCAATATATTAAAGATATTTTTTAATCATTTCTTCTATATTAGAAACTGTAGCATCATCCTTAGTAACTTCGTCTACTTTTTCCCCATCTTTGTATATAGCCATAGTTGGAAGACCTAATACTTTTTGTTTTATAGCTAATCTTCTAGCTTTTGTTGTATCCATCTTACAGAATTTTATCTTATCTCCATAAGTCTCAGCTAATTTATGAACATCTGGCATTAAAGCTTTACAAGGCTCACAACCTTCACTCCAAAAATCAACAAATACAAAACCTTCTGCATTTAAAACTTCTTCTTCAAATGTAGCCTTATCTAAATCTAACATTTTCTTATTCCCCCTTGAAATTTTTATTTTATTTTAAATATTATTTATTGAATTTAATTTACAGACTCTAGTTTCCAAATTTTTCGTCAATATATTTCTCAGCTACTATAGATGCAATTGCTCCATCATTAGTTGCTGTTACAACCTGTCTTAGAGTTTTAGATCTGCAATCTCCTGCTGCAAATACTCCTGGTATATTAGTTTTCATATCTTCATCAGTTATTATATAACCTTTTTCATCCATATCAACTTTGCCTTTGAATAAATCAGTTTGAGCATCTAATCCAACGAAAACAAATACTCCCATTGTTCCATCTTCTTCATCTGCAAAGTATTCATGAGTTTCTCCAGTAACTTTGTTTTTGAATACAACTGACTCTAATATTCCATCACCTTTGATTTCTTCTATTACTGTATCTAATAAAAATTCTATCTTTGGATTAGCTTTTGCTTTTTCTTCAACACTTTTAGCACATCTAAATCCTTGTCTTCTATGTACAATTGTTACTTTTCTAGCAAATTTAGTTAAATACATCGCTTCTTCTAATGCACTATCTCCTCCGCCTACAACAAATACTTCAAAATCTTCAAAGAAATCTGCATCACAAGTTGCACAGTATGAAACCCCTTTACCAGTAAGTTCTTTTTCTCCAGGACAACCAATTTTTCTTGGAGTTGCTCCTGTTCCTATTATTACTGCTTTTGCTCTATATTCTGCTTTTTCCCCTTTTAAAACTTTTATATCTCCATCTAGTTCAGTATCTACAATGTTGTCTCTTAGCATCTCTGCTCCAAACTCTTTACATTGTTCAACCATTCTAGCTATTAAACTTGGACCTGTTGCATTTGGAACTGACCCTGGATAATTTGCAATCTCATGTGTTATTACAATTTGTCCACCAGTCTTGTCTTTTTCTAGGATTAGAGTTTTCAACTTTGCTCTTGCTCCATAAAGACCTGCTGCAAGCCCTGCTGGTCCTGAACCAATTATTACTAAGTCATACACATTTTCCATTTTGACTTATCCTCCCCAATTAAATTTCTCATTTTATTTAATATTAAATTAGATTTAATATTTAGGCTACTTTAACAACTTTTTAACAAACTTATTTATTCATACTGCATTCTTTGTATTGTATTATAGAATATATCATAATCAATTACTCTAAAGTCATCTTGAACACTTTCTGTCCATTTTGGAGTCTTTTTATTATTCTGAAATTTACTTGCAGTGATGATTGCTTCTTCAATTAAGGTCAAAGAGTTTATATCCAAACGATTTCCTTTCTTTAGTATAACAGTTCTGTAAGGTGTTTCATTTGGTTTTACACTCCCATAGAGTGGATGAGATAAAAGTTCATACCCTTCATGTATCAAATCTCTACTTGCTTCTAAGATACCAATATAAGTTGTATCTTTAAACAAAACTTCTCTGTCTTGAACTTCTTCTTTTACTTTTGGATTATTTGTAATTATTATCATTTTTTACTCTCTTTCAAACTTTTATTTATTACTTGATAAATAAAAAACAGGAAAAACAAATCTCCCAATTTGCCTTCCCTGTTAAAATCATTTTCAGAGCCCCGTCCAAGTACAGTCATCTTTACCTGAGAATTTCATCTAATCTTTTGGGTAAATAAGATTAAATTTGTCCCTTCGGTCGCTTTTTTATAAAGCAGTCTCCCATACTCTTCAGCCGGATTATTATTTTTTCAGAAAATTGAAAATTAAGCAATTTATCCTTGTGTTTTTTATAAATAGCTTTTTTCTATCTCTGTTGACTTAAGTATATAAACATTCTATAAAATTTGCAATAGTTTTTTTATATGTATTTTGTATACATTTTCACTTTTTTTTCCAAGTGTTGATATTACATATTTCCTGTATTTTCTTTTTTTTTAAAGTTCAAACCTTTTTTGGTTTATTTTATCAAATTGGTTAAAAATAAGACTATTTTTAAAACAAATATTTATTTTTTATGTATTTTTTAATTTTTCACATTTATACAATAAAATTCTCATAATTTTTTATAATTTGCTGTCATTTACTTCATCAAACCAGGATTTAACATCACCTATAATAGATTTAATACAGTCATCATCAAATGGAGAATACAAATTTCCCATACTCACAATGTCTAAAAATGATTTTGTTCCTCCAACTTTACAGATATTTATATAATCTTGCCATCCTGCATCCCTATCTTGAATCATTTTTTTCCAAAATTGTAATGCACAAATTTGAGCTAGTACATAATCTATGTAATAAAACGGATTTTTAAATATATGACCTTGCTTAAACCACCAACAACCTCTCTCTAAAAAAGAATTATCATCATACTTTCTATGAGGTAAGTATTTTTTCTCTAAAAATTTCCAAATTTCTTTTCTTTTTGACTTATCCATATTAGGATTTTTATAAACATAATGTTGAAATTCATCAACAATTACTCCATAAGGTATAAATTTAATTGCAGATGATAGATGAGTGAATTTATATTTATCTGTATCTTCTTTAAAAAATAAATCCATCCATGGCCATGTTATAAATTCCATACTCATTGAATGGATTTCACAACTGTCAAGTGTTGGAAAATTAATTTCCGGCATATCAATCCATCTAGACATATACAACTGAAATGCATGTCCTGCTTCATGTGTTAATACATCTATATCATCAGCTGTTTGATTAAAGTTAGAAAAAATAAATGGTGACTTGTAATCTGGTATATAGGTGCAATACCCTCCAGCTCCTTTTCCTTTCTTTGTTTCTAAATCCATAAGTTCATTTTCTAACATAAAATTAAAAAATTCATCTGTTTCTTCTGACAACTCAGAATACATTGTTTTACCATTTTGAACTATGTATTTTGAATCTCCCTTTAAACTTGCATTTCCTGTTAAAAATTCCACGCCTTCATCTATGTAACTTAAATACTCTAGACCAATCCTTTTAGCTTGTTTTTCATAAAGTTCATTGGCCATTGGAACAACATATTTTAATACTTGTTTTCTAACATTTTTTATCATATCTTCTCTGTAGTCACTTCTCATCATTCTAATGTATCCAAGCTCTACAAAATCTTCAAAACCTAGTTTTTTAGATATCTTATCTCTAACTTTAACCAATTTATCAAATATATCATCAAATTTAGACTCATTTTCTTCAAAGAAATTATAATACGCTTTATTTGCTAGTTCTCTCGTTTTTCTACACTTAGAATACATGAATTTCCCCATACCAGATAAATTTCTTATTTTCCCATCAAACATTATCTCAGCTGATGCTAAAAGTCTGGTATACTCTGAGCACAATTTATTTTCTTCCTGCATTTCACTTATTACTTCTTTAGAAAAACTTTTTAAAGAATAGTCTACTATTGTGAAAAATTGTTCTCCAAACTCTTTTGTCAAATCATATTTAAAATTTGAATTTACTATTGCATTATAAAAACGTGAATTTAATTCTTCATATAAAGGCATATATTCATCCCAATAATTTTTTTCTTCTTGGTAGAATTTATCAAGTGTATCTATACTGTATCTTATTGATGCTATGTTTGACAACGTTTCTATTTTATTTCTCAATGAATTAATCTTATGTATATTTTTTTTCTGCTCTTTATAGTCATTAGAGTTATTTATATCTTCTACACATCCCAAAAACTCTTTTTTTATACTGTCATAATTGGGTCTTTCATACTTAAACTCTGAAAATTTCATTTAAAACACTCCTTTACAACTTTATTTTATTATATTTATAGATATAGCTTTACATATCCTATGTAACACAGTTTTATAAATTATTATATATATATTAAATATTCTTTATATTGTAACCCTGTTGAATAATAACATATGATTAATGGAATTACAATATTTTATAATATAAAACTAATTACTATAACAAATTCTCATCAATATATTTATTTAAAACTTTTAACTCTACAAAATAGATTTACATTAAATATGCAAACGATACCATTATTTGTAATTAACAATTCTGGAGTTATCAAAAATAAAATTTTTACATTATCATCTCACATAAGTAATATTTTTATCAAAAAATTAATATTATTAAACTTTCTAAATTGCTTATCTCTTGATATAATAGTATACAAAACAAATCATATTTTCCACTGAAATTTTGTTCAACACTAGTTGTGTCAACGTTTTCACAGGAAAATTGAGTATATAATTTATTGGAGGTTGATATGTACAAATTAATCGCACTAGATATTGATGGAACAATATTAAACACACAAAAAAGGATTACTCCTGAAGTATTTGAATCCATTCAAGAAGCAAAAAAGGCTGGAGCTAAAGTAGTTATAACAACAGGTAGACCTCTTCCTGGTGTAAAAGGGCTTTTAAATCAATTAAATCTAACAGATGAAGGTGATTACGTTATATGTTTTAATGGAGCCATTATTCAAGAGGTTAAAAGTGAGAAAATTATACACGATGTAGAAATGACTTTAGATGACTTTGATTTTATATATAATAACGTTTGTAAAAAATATAATACTAAAATACACATAAATACAATGACAAATTTAATTACACCAAATGAAACTCCTGGTAAGTATACACTTCATGAAGCGAAGTTAAATGATATAGAAGTCAAATATATACAAAAAGATAAAATTGATGAATCTATTAAAATCTGCAAAATTATGATAGTTGATGAACCAGAAAGATTGGAAGAAATCATACAGCAGCTACCTAAAAATTTATTCAATAAATATACTATAGTAAGGTCTGCTCCTTTTTATCTAGAATTTTTGGGTAAAACTACTAATAAAGGAACTGCACTTAAAACATTATGTGCTAATCTAAATATACCTATAGAGAAGGCTATTGCTGTTGGTGATGAAGAAAATGACCAGCACATGATAAGGTATGCAGGTCTTGGTGTGGCTATGGGAAATGCACGCAATAGCATAAAGGAAATTGCCGATTATGTTACTGATACTAATAATGAAAATGGAGTTGCAAAGGTTATAAATAAATATATACTTAATAAAGCTATCTAATCATGTAAAAAACTAAAAATATTTTTTATGTTTAAATATATTTAATGAGAGTGTCTCAAAATGAACTTTTTAGTTTATGAGACACTCTTTTTTGTATGAAATCAAATATATTTTCATCATTTCAACAATGAAAAAGAGGCTTATCTCTATTTTGAGACAGCCCCATATCTATAACTTTTATCTAAAGTTCATTTTTAGTTTTTCATATATGTATATCTATAATAATACTTTTTGTTTGAGTTTAAATATTTTATAGGATTCTACTATTGCTTCATTAATATCTAAGCAATATATATCTTCATCATCTGATAATCCCGCTTCATTTGTCCAAGCATCAAAATCACTCTTCGTCCAGAAGAAATTCATTATATTTCAACAGCTAGCAGCCCAATTTGAATGCTTATCAAGATTTATATGAAGCACTCTTAAGTTCGGATTATTCACATACTCAATCTTTTCATTTTTTATAACTATTTCTATTTCTTTACCTGTAGCACTACAAATAGAGTTTATTCTTACATCTTGGTTAAATGTGCAAGAAGTTCCTATAGCATCTATAGCACACATTGCACTAAAACTCCGATTATCTCTCAAGGTTACTTTATGATTAGTTGGCAATGCTGATACAGGATATATAAAATTTATACTATCTCCATCAACAACCATTATATTTTTATCAATAAAATATTGTAGTGTATTTTTCATATATTGTTTTTCTGTCTTCAACTTTTTACTTATATATTCAGTCGCTTCTTGAAGCTTAATACTAGAACCCTTATCTATTATCATATCCATAATAGAGATTCTTATTTTTTGTTGTGTGTTATCCAAACTATTATATTTTTCTATTTGACTCATACCTACTCCTCTTTAAACCTCATAACACTTTGATAAAGTATCAGTTAATTTATTTTTGTACTCTTCATATTTTTGACTTCCTCTAATCCTAGGTCTTGGAATATCTATATTTATGTCATCAAGAATTCTTCCTTTATCTCTCGACATTACTATAACTCTATCACTCATATATACAGCTTCATCAACATCATGAGTTACCATTAAAGCAGTTATTTTCTTTTTTATCCATATTCTTTCTAGTTCTTCTTGTAAGTTTTGTCTCATTTGAAAATCCACAGCTCCTAATGGTTCATCCATTAGTAATACCTCAGGATTACATGCTAAAGCTCTTATCATGGCTACCCTTTGTTTCATTCCTCCTGATAATTGATGAGGAAACAGGCTTTCTTTTCCTTTCAAGTCTGACATAACCAAAAGTTCTTCTAACATTTCTTCTCTCTTTTCCTTTGGTATTTTCTGCTGTTTCATAGGAAATAGGACATTGCCTCTTATAGTTTTCCAAGGAAATAAAGCATAATTTTGAAATATAAAAGCTCTATCTATTCCCGGTTTTTTAACTTTTTTATCATTTATAAAAACGTCTCCACTTTCTGACTTTTGAAACCCACCTATTATAGTAAGTAAAGTTGTTTTTCCACAACCTGATGGTCCTAAAAGGCAAACAAATTGTCCATTATCTATATCTATACTTATATCTTCTAAAACCTTTGTATGTACTTTATTATTTACAAATGTCTTATTTATCCCTCTTACACTTAACTTCATTAATCTGCAAACCTCCATCTACAAAGGATTTTGTTTATAAACTTTAATACCCTATCTATCATAAATCCTATTAAAGCTGCAAATATCATAAGTCCAATTAATACGTCTGTGTGCATTAATGTTTGGGCTTGTACCATTGAGTAACCGAGACCGGCACTCGTAGCTATAAACTCAGCTCAGATAACAGACATCCATCCTGTGCTTATAGCAATTCTCGAACCAGTTAGTATATCTGGAAGAGACGCTGGAACGATTACATTTGTAAATATCACAATTGGTGATGCTCCCATACTTCTAGCTGCATTATAGTAATCTTTTGATATCGCTCTTACTCCCTGAATAGTGTTTAAAATTATAGGAAAAACCCCTGAAAAAGCTATTAAAAATATTGTTGGCCCATCTCCTATACCAAACCACACTATAGTAAGAGGAACCCATGCCATTATAGGAACTTGTCTTACAGAATCTACTACTGGGGATAAAACTCTTTCAAAAGTTTTAGAAAATCCCATAATAAATCCTATTGGAAGTCCAAACAATAGTGCATACATAAACCCTTTAAGCACTCTCTGTAATGTTATAAAAAGATTCGTAACTGTCTCTGCATCTGTTACACAATAGAAGAAACCTTTTATTACATCTACTGGCATAGGAAGTAACAAAGAACTCCCTATATCTTTTGCTGCAAAATGCCAGACTAAAAATATAATAACTAATAGTATTATTTTATATAAAATATCCATACTACCATCAGATTTTTTCTTAGTTAATCTATCACTTTTATCTTTAGAAATTTTAATTTCCAATTGTTTATTTCCTCCATATCTATATTTCTTATATTCTTGTACTCTTTTAATGCTTTCTTAAATGTAGCTTTATTATTTAAATCATCAACACTTTTATTGTAAAGTTTTATAAAATCACTATACGCTTTACTTTTTTTAAACTCTTTACTTACAACTAATACATAGGTATCATAATCTCCTAATTCGGTCGTAGATTTTCTTTTACCTTCTAACCCAATCGACTTTATACAATCTATTACAAGACCATCTACTAAATTACTTTCTAATCCATATGCTAGTGCAGTCCCTAATAAGGAAGCTATTTCCACATTCTTGTAGTATTTTTTCACTAATTCTGACTGGTAATCTCTATTTTGAGTAACTCCCATTTTATTAGGATTATTGTCACTTAATAGAAATATATCTGAATTTTGAACTACTGTACCAACAATTTCAAATCCACTATTTTTATTTACATACTGTTTTGCAGCATCTTTACATATGATTGCTATATCTATTTCCTCTGAACTCAGAGCCCACTGCATTGTACTTGCTCAGCAATCATTAATTGTAAAAATATCCATTATATCGCTTACTTTTATATTTTCAAAATAATCTCTATTTTCCATATAATTTATTACAAAACCAGAGGTATCATCGGATACCCCTATTCTTAATTTTCCTTTTATTTCTTCTTTATCTTCAAAATTAAAAAATATTATAAATATACTTCCCAAAATAACGATAAAAAGTATTATTATATTTTTTATATTATCCATTTATTTATAATACCTTTGCTTTCCAATCTTCATAGCTCATACCTTCAGGAAACTCTGGATTAACTTTTTCTTTTATAAATTTGTCAAAATCATCAGCTCCACAAGAATCTAATAAACTTGTATCAATTGTATCTTCATATTTAGGTATATCATCTAATGCCTTTAAATCCTTATACATTTGTAAATTGTTTTTATACTCTTCTCCTGTAACTTTCCAAGTAAGAGTTCTACCCTCTCCAACTGTCTTTTTATAAATAGTTCTAAGTGCAACTTCTTCTTCTACATTATAATATTTTGCAAATATTTTAGCTGCTTCAGCTGGATTTATATATATATATTCTATTGCTTTTGTATGGGCTAAAACCAATTTTTTTGCTAAATCTGGATGCTCTTTTATAAAATTTTTATTTAATGAAAATGAACAACAGTTATATTCTTTACCATTAGCTTTTTCTTTATATTGAGTAGAAGCTATTATTTTTCCTGCACCATCATTTTCAGCTACAGAACCCCAAGGGTCACAAGATGTAAAGGCTTGTATTTTCCCAGTTTTAAGAGCTAAATATTTATCTTTATCTGAATCCATATTTACAACTTCATATTTTGATGGGTCAGTTGGTATACCTGTTTCTGGACCATAATCACTTGTCCATAAAAAATCACTCATATCTGTTGCAATTTTTTTACCTATCAAATCTTTAGGTTCTTTTATATCTTTTGAAACTATTAAATATTCAGAACCACCAGTATGATTATTAGCTGCTATTGTTATTGGCGAACCCTTAGGTATAGCTCCCACTAGACCTTTAGTTCCTATATAACCAGCATCCATTTTCCCTGCTGCCATAGCTTCAGGAACTTTACCATTTCCAACAGTTTTTACATTAAGACCTAAGTCCTTATATATTCCTGCCGCTTCTGCTACTGGTCCAGCAGTCATATGGTCACAATTATAATACCCTACTGTTATCGTATAATCATCCTTTCCAGCCTTTGCTTCTTCCTTTTCTTTTGGTTTACTACTACATCCTGTTAGTATAGATGCTCCCATTACACTAACTAATATCAATGCTTGAATCTTCTTAGATACTCTCATCTAAAATTCCCACCTTTATGTATTATTTTTATTTTTAGCAACATTTGTCCATATCTTCACCAAATAAGTCAACAAACTTCTTACCTTCTACTCTGTAAATAGCATATCCTACATTACCATTTTTAGAACCTGAAACTATTACTTCTATTGGCTGCTTATCGTCAATATTTTTAAAGGTTATAGTTTGATTCTCTATAGGTGCTGGTATTGGTTTTGTCATATAATGGCTATTTTTATTAGAAACTACAACTACCATTTCATTTGAACTATTGCTTTTTTTATATATAACTACTAAATCTTTTTTCTCATCGTCATTTAAGTCTTCTTCAGCACAAGTTATTATATCTTCTTTATAATTTTTTCTAAAGTATTCTAATGTTTCTTTACTTACATTTGGAATAGAGGCATCTTCTTTAAGATTATCATCCAATATTTTTGATAAAACTATTAATACAACTACTATACAGGATATTATAACTATCTTTTTAAGCATGATTTCCTATGACCTCTTTCATCTTTGGTATTATTGATTTAAGTGCAAATAAAATAATCAAAATCGTACACACATATTCAAAACTATTAGGTATATTTAACATTAGTTTATTTGCCAACTGTATAGAAGAATTTGTTGTATCTAAATTTACTGAATTGTTGTCCACTAAAAGTAGATTTGTTATATATCCAATTATTATTGAGGATAGTGTCAAAGTTACTGAATATATAATAACAGTTCTTTTTCCAATAAGTTTAAACATACTTATAAGTTCTGGTAAGTTTGTAGCTGCTCCAGCTATTAAAAATGTTATCGCTATCCCAGGAGCTGCTCCACTTGCAACAAGAGCTGCTATAAATGGGATATGTCCTACAGCACATACATACATGACGCAGGCAAGTATTGATATACTTCCAAGAGATAGTAAACCTGGGTTACCTAAATATTTTTGAATTATACTATCTGGAAAAATTGTTGTTATAAAACCTGCAAAAATCATTCCCATTACCACATATTTACTAATAGTAAGAGCTAACTCTCCAAAAGACCATTTAAGACCATCAATCATATTTTCTATAAAACTTCTTTTTTCTTCTTCTAATTCTATTACGTCTTCATCTGAATCACTATGCAAAGATAATTCTTCTTTCCCAAAACAATTTCCTAAAAATCCTACTAAAAACGGCACTAAAAAACCAGATATTAGATAAATGATTGTAACTTTAGGTCCTAAAAGACCCAGACAAAGAACTACAGCTATTGGATTTATTATTGGAGTTGATGTCATAAAGGCAAGTACTGGTCCTAAGTATGCTCCTGAATAATACATACTTATACCTAATGGAATTACCCCACAACTGCAAATTGGTAAAAACATTCCTGAAATAGTACTTTTAATCAACGAAGAAAATTTCTTATTTCCAAGTTGTTTTTGAAACCTTTTGGGAGTTAAAATATTATGAAGGACACCTGCCAATATAAAACTTATCATAAGCCATCCTGATGCTCCATTCAATGTAACTATAGAAGCTACTATAGTCTCTTTAACTCCGTTTAAAACAATTTCTAATATATTCATTTTGCTGCTCCTAATTTTTAACTATTATTTATAGCTTCTACTATTGCCTTTTCAATTGTATCTTTATTTAATCTATCATATTTCTTTTTTTGATTTATTATTAAAGTTCCTTTTGTTATAATTCCATATTTTTTTACATATGAAAAATCTTTACCTACTTGATATAATTTTATTTCCAATTTGTCAGTATACTTTTCTGACATTTTTTTTATAAACACTCCATGCTCATCACAAGACGGTCAAGTATTTATAAATTCAACTAAAATTTTAGACATTTATTCATCCCCTACTCTAAATAATTTTCCTTTTACTTAAAATAATCCACAGAAAATAAATTTTTCTATGGATTGTATGCTTCACTATTTTATAATGTTATAACTTGGTCTACACCTGCACTACCTAAACAAGCATATAAGTTTGGGAAACATCCAATTGTAGCTCCATCAACCAAATTATTCTCTATACCTCTCTCTATAGCACACTGATCACAAGCCATTATTATCATATCTGTTTTTTCATGTAATTTACTTAGTTTTTCTCCTACAGGATTACCTTTAGATAAAAATAAGGTGTTATCCATAAAGAAAAACATCCCTAAAACATCTACTCCGTGAGTTCCTTGTTCCAATTGTGGTATTATCATTTTGTCTAGAATTTTATGTGTATTAGTACTATTAAAAATATACGCTACTTTCATTTTTATTCCCCCTATATTTTTTACATTTATACAAAATTTTACATATACAAGTATATTATAAGTTTATTCTTATTTATCTGTAAAATAGATAATAACTATATCATCAAAATACAACATAGCATTTATCTATATATATTTAATTATTTTTTAATTTTCGTTAATTATAGTAAATAAAAAATAGATTACTTAAAGGTATATAGTGCCCTTAAGTAATCTATTTTTTATTTACTATATCATTAAACTAAATCCATTTTAATATAAAATTTATATATTTCTTAAATTTTTCATACTTATATCAAGAGCTTTAACAGAATGTGTAAGTGCTCCTACAGAAACAACATCCACACCAATTTTTCCTATAGATTCTATAGTATCTAAATTTACATTTCCAGAAAATTCTACAATTGCTCTTCCATTTATAATATCTACAGCTTGTTTTGCCATTTCTAAACTCATATTATCCAACATTATTATATCTGCTTTTGCTTCTATAGCTTCTTTTACCATATCTAAAGTTTCCACTTCTACTTCTATCTTTCTGACAAATGAAGTGTTTTTTCTAGCTAATTCAACTGCATTCTTAACACCACCAGCAGCTCCAATATGGTTGTCTTTAAGCAATATTCCATCAGATAAATTAAATCTATGATTGCATCCTCCACCTACTTTAACAGAATATTTATCTAATATTCTAAGATTGGGTATCGTTTTTCTACTATCTAACAACTTTGTATTTGTACCTTCAAGCTTTTCAACATACTTACTTGTAATAGTAGCTATACCGCTCATTCTCTGTAAATAATTTAATGCTACACGCTCTCCTACAAGTAATTTTCTAGTATTACCAGTTAATACAGCTATTTTTTCACGATTCTTTACCATATCACCATCATTTTTATATAATTCTACATCCACATCTCCAAGTATCTCAAAAACCCTCTTAAATACGCCTAGACCAGCTATTATACCATCTTGTTTGCAAATTAAATCTACAGTAGATTTAGAATTTTCATCCACAATAGAATTAGTTGTT
The DNA here is from genome assembly GCF_020657775.1 of Clostridioides sp. ZZV14-6345. Taxonomy (NCBI): domain Bacteria; kingdom Bacillati; phylum Bacillota; class Clostridia; order Peptostreptococcales; family Peptostreptococcaceae; genus Clostridioides; species Clostridioides sp. ZZV14-6345. Next base: position 20,583 of record NZ_JAGWCX010000037.1, read on the forward strand.
ATATCTTCACTTGGAACATCTTCTATTAAAGCATCCTGTATCATTCTATCAATAATCAAATAATTCATCGCCAAAATCCTCACTTGTTCTTTCAATTTCTTTTATAACTAATATTTTATTCTCTTTTTTTACCTGTTCTATATCTATATCCATATCTGGTATATCCATAAATTTAACTTTTATATTATCTATAACTGAGTTTATATTTTTAGCTGCTCTCTTTGAAAATACAAGCCCTTCAAGTAATGAATTACTTGCCAATCTATTTGCTCCATGAACACCTGTACAACTAATTTCACCAACTGCATACAAATTTTCCATAGATGTTTTTGAATCCAAATCTACATGTATCCCACCCATAAAATAATGTTGTGCAGGAGATACCTTTATATATTCTTTCGTTATATCTGTTCCTCTAGCTAAACATTCATTGTAAATGAAAGAAAATCTATTAATTAAGTACTCACTTCCTAGATGCGTTGCATCTAAACACACATAAGGCAAATTGTCTTTTTCCATTTGTTCAAAAATAGCTTTTGAAACTACATCTCTAGGAAGAAGTTCATCGACAAATCTTTCTTTATTTTTATTTAAAAGCTTAGCTCCCTCTCCTCTTAATGATTCAGATATAAGCATTCTCCTACCTTCACTATTCTCTTCATAAAATGCTGTAGGGTGTATTTGAATATACTCTAAATTTTCTATTTTAATATTATTTCTTAGGGCTATGGCAATTCCATCCCCTGTAAGATGTCTTTGGTTAGTAGAGTTTTTGAAAAGCCCACCAATTCCACCTGTAGCTAAAACTACTACTTTTGAAAAAACATGAATCTCTTTTTGGGACTTGAAAATTCTAGCTCCGATACATTTATTGCCATCTTTTAATATATCTAAAAGATAGGCATCTTCTATAAGAGTTATATTTTCTCTAGCTCTAGCTTCTTTTAATAGAGTCTTAAAAACAACCTCTCCAGTATTATCCTTGCTATGAACTATTCGATTTACACTATGAGCTCCTTCTCTTGTGTAATCTATCTCTCCATTTTCTTTGTCTAAAGGCATACCATACTCTACTATCTGCCCTACATTTTCTATAGATTCATCTGCGAGTACTTGAACTGCCTCAACTCTATTTTTATACTGTCCAGCCTTCATTGTGTCTTCTACAAAAGATTCTATATCATCAATATTTCTAGCAGTTGAAATTCCACCTTGTGCAAGATATGTATTGTTGTTTTCAATTGTTGATTTTGATACTACTAGTACATTTAAATTTTCATCTAAATTTAATGCACAATATAATCCTGAAACACCACTTCCAACTATTAAAACGTCTTGTTCTAAATTCATAAGTCTATCCCTCTATCCTTCTGCTAATCTGTGCATGTTAAGCAGTGAATTTAAAGCCTTTTCCATAATTTCATCTTCTACAATAACTTCATTTTCCATATTTTTAAGTATACTGTATAGATTTTCTAATGTTGTCTTTTTCATATCTGTACATAATATTTTCCCACCAGGAATATAAAAGTTTTTATTAGGATTCTTTTTCTTTAATTCATGTAATATCCCTTCTTCAGTTGCTATTATAAAATCTTTATTTCCACTATTAGTAGCATATTTTATTATTCCTGATGTACTACCTACATAATCTCCTAAATCCCTTATCTCTTTTTTACATTCTGGATGCACTAATACTTCTGCATCTTTATACTTATCTTTTAACTCAATTATTTCTTCTACCTTTATATTGTTATGGTATTTACAATATCCGTCCCAAAATATAAAGTTTTTATCTGGAAATTTCTCTGCAATATATCCTCCTAAATTTTTATCTGGAAGGAATATGATTTCTTTATTATTTATATTTTCTAATATTTTAATTGCACTAGACGATGTAACGGAAACATCACAATGTGCTTTAACTTTAGCTGTAGAGTTTATATAACATACAACCAAAGCATTTGGATACTGTTGTTTTAGTTTTATCACGCCTTCTTCATCTACCATATCTGCCATAGCACACCCAGCGTTACTTACTGGCATCAATACAGTTTTTTCAGGTGATACTATCTTAGCACTTTCTCCCATAAATCTTACTCCACAAAATACAACCACTTCTTCTTTACAATCTCTAGCAATCTCACTTAAATAATATGAGTCGCCAACTGCATCTGCTAATTCTTGTATTTCTGGTGGTTGATAAAAATGGGCAAGTATTATTGCATTTTTTTCTTTCTTTAGCTCTTTGATTTGATATGTTAAATCTTTATCCATAATTGCACCGCTTTCTATATGTACTAGTGTATATACACCTGTAAACTCATTATATCACTTGACTATTCTTTCTTCAATAATTTTAGACCTCTTAATATTGTTAAGATATAGACATTTACATTATCAATTGATTTATCTTTTTTCCTTGTCTATTTAAACTATTTTTTATGTTTTTTAATTTTTTTGTAATATATTATCAGAATTTTGTTTATATTCTTTATTAGTATAATATTGAAAATTTTACTAAATACATGTATACTAAGTACATGGTTATGTATATGTATTTATTCCTGAAATTATATTAGTTTTAATACTTTATAGAATTTGTAGCTTGTCTAGAATTAAATTTTATATAAGCCTACACATTTAGACAATATGTATACAGAATCCAAAAAATTTTATAAATGGGGTGATATTATGACAACATTCTTAATCGGCTTGGCTATACTACTAATAGGAGGTGCTTTATACGGCGCTTATTGTGAAAAAGTATTTGACCCAGATGACAGAAAAACACCTGCACTTGCTCAAAGTGATGGAGTAGACTATGTTCCAATGAAAAAGTGGAAAAATAGTCTAATTGAGTTGCTTAATATAGCTGGTACAGGACCAATTTTAGGGCCTATCCAAGGTATATTATTTGGTCCAATAGCATTTATACTAATCCCAATTGGTTGTGTATTTGGGGGAGCTTTACATGACTATATGAGTGGAATGATTTGTATAAGAGAAAAAGGAGCACAAATGCCTTCCCTTATCAGTAGATTTTTAGGTAATAAAGTATTTCAAGTCTATAATATATTCCTTTGTCTTTTAATGCTTTTAGTTGGTGCAGTTTTTATTTACACACCTGGGGATTTAGTTGTTACTCAAATATTAAATATGAAATCAACTATAAATAATCCAGTTGTCTGGATAGTTTACGGAATTATCTTTCTGTATTACCTATGTGCAACACTATTTCCAATTGATAAAATTATAGGAAAGATATATCCAATATTTGGAGCCATTCTGCTTTTGTCTGCTGCTGGTGTTGGAATTGGTATATTTACACAAGGTTATGATTTAGCTAATCTAAGCATTGCAAATTGGAAGGGTATTCATCCTGAGGGAATTCCTCTTATACCTACATTCTTCGTTACAGTTGCTTGTGGTATAGTTTCTGGATTCCACTCAACTCAAGCTACTCTTATAGCAAGATCCGTTTCAAATGAAAAAGAAGGAAAGACTACTTTTTATAACATGATGATTTTAGAAGGTTTAATTGCAATGATTTGGGCTGCAGCTGCTATGGGTATTTACAATAAAGGAATACCTAAAGAATTAATAGGTTCTCCTGATGTAATAGGTTTAGTTGCAAGAGATTTACTTGGCTCTATTGGGGGTATCATAGCTATAATAGGCGTTATTGTTTTACCAATAACTTCTGGAGATACAGCTTTAAGATCTCTAAGATTGATGCTTGCAGATTACTTTCATTATGACCAAAAGGAAAAGAAACATCGCGTTATATTATCAATCTGTATATTTATTCCTGTCATAGCCATCCTCATATTTGCAAAGCTTAGCGCTTCTGGATTTAATATATTGTGGAGATACTTCTCATGGAGTAATCAAACTATTGCTATATTCGCATTTGCAATGATTACAGTTTACCTTATAATAAAAGGAAAGAATTATATTATAAGCTTAATTCCAGGCATGTTTTATTCTTTTGTTATATTCAGTTATATATTTAATGCTCAAATTGGATTTAATTTAAATATAAATATATCATATGTTTTAGCTGCTATATTTACTGTATTGTATGCTGTTTTAACTGTACGCTCTGGTAGAAAGTTAAAAAGCAAAGCAGATACCAAACTAGCTGACTAAAGTTAGGTAAAATAACATTTAGACTAAATTTTAATAAAAAATGATAAAAAATAGGCATCTCAAGTTAGAGATTGCCTCTTTTTTATTTAATACAGCAATAAATATTTAAGTATTTACTCCTTGTTGGAATATTTATCCTATATTTCTAATATAAATAAATAAAAGTTTTAAAATAATCTATACATTTATATACTTAAAATAAATTTTTTGGAGGAATACTTATGAATAATAAATTACATGAACTAGAAAAAAATCTACCAGAAACATCTTGCTCTTTTTGCACACATCTTTCATTTAAGGGGCCTAGCCTAGACTATAGATATGATATTAGATGTGTTATTTCAGATACAAAACCTGACTTTAGAGGATGTTGTGAATATTTTGAACCAGAATATACAGAGTTAAATACAGGAGATTTAGACAATTTATACATAAACTTTCTTGAGACATGCCTCAAGGTAAATTATAATGATTACATCAATTCTATGTACTGGAAGTTATTTAAAGAAAGAACTTTACTAGAAAACAATTTTAAGTGTTCTATATGTGGCTCAACTGAAAATGTTGATGTGTATCATGTTAATAAAAATTTAGGAAGGGAAACTTCCGAAGATGTAGTTGTTAAATGTAATAAATGTAATTGTAAATAAGTGTATAAAATTTAAATAACTTCACATAATAAGTTTAAATAAAACTTAGGAGGTTATTTATGAAAAATAATAATTTAAATTGTGCTGCTACTAATTGTGCTTATAATACTAGTGGATACTGCTATGCTGGTAGCATAAAAGTAGACGGAATGCAAGCAACTACTACAGAAAATACTTACTGTGCTTCTTTTGAAGACAAATATACGTCTGGAATAACTAGTCGTTCTAATGAAACTAACCAAGTTGACACAGATAACATTCATTGTGAAGCTGTAAAATGTAAATATAATAAAAATGAACTTTGTAAAGCTGAAAAAGTTCATATAAATGAAAGAAATGCAAGTTGTGAAACTTTTGAAATGAAATAAATTTCTTTTTATTTAAATTTATAGTGTTATAAAAATCAAAATGGAACCTATCAAATAGACGTCTTTATTAATGATGCCTAATTATAGGTTCTTTTTTAAAGCGAATCATAATCCATATATACAAATAAATTATTATTTTGATATATTACCTAGAAGTAAATTTAACACCCAAAATATCCATAAGGAACATAAATATTGGAACTCCAATTAATAATCCCCATACCCCTAAATAGCGCTCTCCACAAGTAAAATAATAAAAATACTTATTAATTTTTCATAAAACAATATTAAAATTTAGAGAAGATAAATTTTAAATACTCATACTTATACTGAAATCTGCTCCACATCATATGTTTAATTTATTATTATCTATATCAGATAGTAATTCGTATATTTCTGGATACTCAAAAAACAAACCATCTTTTAGCAATTGTCTTATTTCATCTGTACTTACCCATTTTATGTCACTTACCTCTTCTTCCTGTAAAATAGCTTTTGATATATCATACTCCTTTTTAACTAAATATACATCCCAAAAAGTATCACCATGAATCATACTCCTAAAAATCTTCATTTCATCTTTAGATATATCTATCCCTATCTCTTCCTTTGCTTCACGAATTGCACCTTCTAAACTATTTTCGCCAGAAACAATACATCCTGTTGTCATTCCCCACATGTTAGGTAGTGTCTTTTTATTTTTAGACCTTTTCTGAATTAAAATTTGAGAGTCGTTATTTAAAATCCATACTTCAACTGCTAAATGGTAATAACCTTTTTTAATAGAATTACCTCTCTCTATAACATTTCCTGTTTTAATTCCATCAGCATTATATAAATCCCATAACTCCATTCTAAAATCTCCTTGCCTTTACTATAAATTAACTAAACTACAAATATATTTTATACTAATTAATTTTGCTCATTTTTTATTACAATACTTGATTTACATTTATGCTCATCACTTTTCTTTTCCTTCCATTCTTTTATATCATCTATAATAAATCTATGTTTCAGCGATTTTGTATCAAATTTAAATATCCTAAATACTATTTGCAATACATATCCTAACCCCAATGCACTTACAAGTGTACCAATACCTACAGAACCTCCCAACAACCAACCAACAACTAGTGCTAGTATTTCAAGAATCGTTCTAACAAGACGTACAGATTTATTAGTTTTTTTCTGAAGAGCAATCATAAGCCCATCTCTCGGTCCACTTCCAAGACAAACACCTAAATATAGAAAACTTGCTATTGCTGCCAAAATAATTCCTATAACAACCATAAATACACCTACATAAGTGTTACTTGCATGAGGTATCACTCCAGAAAACATTACTAAATCAATAAAAATTCCTATAAATGTCATGTTAAGTAAAGTACCCCATCCTATATTCTCACCAAAAACTGCATCCAATATAACGATTATAACTCCTGCCATTATAGAAGCCTGACCTATAGTTATACCTAGCTTTATAGATAAACCTTGATGAAGTACATCCCAAGGCATAAGACCTACATGTGCATTAACCATAAGCACAGAAGAAATTGCAAATATAAAGAAACCTGAAAATAATCTTATCATACTTTTTAAATTTATTTTTCCCATCAAAAATCACTCCTTATAATAATAATAACAATAAATACCAATAAAATATATATATAAATACGAAATTTTACAGAATTCTTCATTAGCTTAAGATAAAATTTTAATTATAAAAAAGTGGTAATCCACATTTTATACATTTTCACCTATACTCTAAGCTTTCGTGTATAAAAAACGGATATACCACTTTTTTAGTATATAAACATTTTTAGTTTTTCTTATTAATTTTCACTATAAACTCTAGCTTCTTCTTCTCCATTTAGTACTCTTAGAGTTCCAAAAGCAAGTGATTCCAACTCATTTTCTCCTGCCATAATTTCTACAGGTGCTATAAATTCAACTTTCTTTTTGACCATTGAAGTAAACATTTCAGAATATGCAATTCCACCTGTTATAATTATAGCATCTACTTTTCCATCTACTACAGTTGCCAACTCTCCAATACCTTTTGCCAATTGATAAGCCATTGCTTCATAAATAATTTTTGCTTCTTGATTTCCTTCTGCTATCATTTTTTCAACTTCTCTAGCATCTACAGTATTTAAGTATGAAACTATACCACCTTTACCTCTTATCTTTTTAGTCATTTCTCTTTCTGAATATTGACCTGAATAACAAACAGCCACTAATTTTGTGGCAGGTACTCTTCCTGACCTTTCTGGAGAAAATGGTCCTTCATCATCAGATAGCATATCAACCATTCTTCCTTTTTCATGAAGATAAATACTTACTCCTCCACCAATATGAGCTACTATTAAGTTTAAGCTCTTATAATCTTTTCCATTATCTTTAGCATATTTCAAAGCCATGGCTCTAGTATTCAATGCGTGCCCTGCACTTGCTCTATCCATCCCACAAAGACCAGATATTCTTGCTACATCTATTAGCTCATCTACTGCAACAGAATCATAAATATATGAGTTTATTCCAAGAGGTTCTGATATTGCATGTGCAACAACAGCTCCTAAATTTGAGGCATGTTCAAGCACGGGTCTATGTCTAAGTACATCAATCATTTCTTCATTTACTAAATATGCTCCTGATTTTACTGGTGGTAAAACTCCACCTCTTCCTACTATTGCACTAAGAGATTTTAAATCTATACTATTTTCTTTAAGAATATTCAAAACTGCTTCTTTACGCATTTCAAATTGGTCTTGTATTGTATTATATTTTGCAATCTCTTCAGCTGGATGGTCTATTGTCTTCACAAGAATTTGTTCTTCTCCATCATATACTGCTATTTTTGTAGAAGTAGAACCTGGATTTATGGCTAATATTCTGTAAGTCATAATTTTCTTCCTTTCACCTTAATTTCTATAGTCTATTTATATCTATTATAAACTATTTGCTAACCATTTCCATACCTTCATGGAAAGCTTTTATATTTAATTCAACAAATTTTGGTTTAACATTTTCACTTATAATTTTTTCCCAATCAATAGACTCTAGTTGCATAGATTTAACTAGACATCCTAATAAAATAACATTCATTATTTTTGAATTTCCTAATTCTTCAGCTTTATCAGCAGCATTTATAACTTTTGCATTTAATCTATTCAACTCTGCATCTATATCACTCTCTAGATATTCAGCTCCTCCGATTAAAACAGTCATAGAGTCTATTCTATGATTATTTACTAAAGCTTTTCCTTCTGGTCTTAAATAATTGAACCATCTTAAAGCTTCCATCTTTTCAAAAGATACTAATATATCTGCTCCACCAATTTCTATAACCGGAGAATGGACACAGTCTCCATATCTAACTTGTGAAGAAACTGAACCGCCTCTTTGACTCATTCCATGTATTTCACTCATTTTTACATCATATCCAGCTTCCATCAATCCCATAGTTAATAATTTACTAGCAAGTATAGTTCCTTGACCTCCTACACCTACCAAAAGTATACTCTTAGTCATATTATTTTTCCTCCTTAACTATTGCTTGTTTTGGACAAACTTGTGAACATACTCCACATCCTACACACTGATTTCTATCTATATTTGATAATTTATTTTCTTTATCAAATGATAGGGCTGGACATCCAGTTTTCAAACATAATTTACATCCTATACATTTATCATGGTTAACTTTACACTTAGTCTTAAATGGATTATTGAATTCTTCTATATCTTCTTTAGAGAATTTCTTAAGCACACATGGCCATCTTGTTATTATTACTGATGGTTCATCTTCTATAGCTAAAGCCCAATCTAATGCTTCATTTACTTCTTTTAGATTGTTAGGGTCTATAACTCTTACATGTTCAACTCCACAAGCTTTAACTAATCCTTCTATATCAACTTCTTTAGTTTTAGCACCTTGTAAAGTATATCCTGAACCTGGATTTTCTTGGTGACCTGTCATTCCAGTTATTCTATTGTCTAATATAATTGATATAGAATTACCTCTATTGTAAACTACATCTAAAAGTCCATTTATTCCTGTATGGAAGAATGTTGAATCTCCAAGTACACCTACTAATCTTTTTTCATTACCATCCTTCATATTAAGAACTTTTTGAGCTCCATGTGCAGTTCCAAAAGCAGAACCCATACAAACAACATAATCTATTCCATTATATGGAGGAGCAAATCCAAGAGTATAACATCCTATATCTCCACCAACTATTAAATTTTTTCTTTTTCCAAGTTCATAAAAGAATCCTCTATGTGGACATCCTGCACAGAAACTTGGTGGTCTTGGCGTTACTAATTCAGCTTTGTATTCTATAGTATCATTTGTTTTTCCAAATATAGCTTTTCTTAAAACATCTGGTGTCATTTCTCCATATGGAGGTATTACATCTTTTCCAATACAATCTATTCCATACGCTTTTATTTGTTCTTCTATAAATGGGTCATTCTCTTCTATAACATATATTTTATCAACTTTATCTGCAAATTCTTTTATTTTTTCATAAGGTAATGGATTTGTAAATCCTAATTTCATATATGATGCATTTTTTCCAAAGACTTCTTTAGCAAAATTACAACACATACCTGAAGCTATAACACCTATTTTTGTATCATTTATCTCATAGTAGTTTAAATCAGTTTCATTTGAGAATTTTTTAAGAATTTCCATTCTTTCTTCAACAACGCCTCTTCTTATTTGAGCATTTGCTGGAACAGTTACCATCTTCTTAGCATTTTTAATATACTCTTTAATTTCAATTTCTTCTCTATCATAGCATTCTACTAATCCTTTTGAATGACAGAGTCTTGTTGTAACTCTATATAAAACTGGTGTATCATATTTTTCACTAACTTCAAAAGCTTCTTTTATCATATCTTTAGCTTCTTGACTAGTTGATGGTTCAAATAAAGGTATCTTTGCAAATTTTGCATACATCCTATTGTCTTGCTCATTTTGAGATGAATGCATTCCCGGTTCATCTGCTGTAATAAGTACCATACCACCATTTACTCCTGTATATGCATAAGTAAATATTGGATCAGCTGCAACATTCACACCAACATGTTTCATAGAAGCCATTGTTCTTGCTCCTGCAATTGAACCCCCTATAGCAGCCTCAAGTGCTACCTTTTCGTTTGGAGCCCATTCTGCAACTATTGCATCTTTATATGTTGCTATATTTTCTAATATTTCTGTACTTGGAGTCCCTGGATATGCAGATGCATATTTAACACCAGCCTCATAGGCTCCACGTGCAATTGCTTCATTACCTGTCATCAATTGTTTCATATAAAATTCCCTCCATCTACAATTATTAAATTCATAGTCCACCCAATTTGTTCAATGAAATTAATTATTTATTTTTACTTCTAAACTTTCAAGTGCTTCTTTTATAATACTTGGAGCTTTCTTACATTTTTCTTCTGAAACTGCACAAACTGCAAATCTTAAGCCCATTTTTAATGGAACTGCAAATAAATTATGTTTAGTCAATTCTTCACATACTTCTCTTGGATTATCACATGGTATACTTACAAAGAAACCTGCTATATATGGAAGAATTTCTAATCCTACTCTTTCAGCTTCTTTTACAAATACATCTGCTCTTCTAGTAAGCATGTTTTTGTATATTTCTTTTTCATCCTCATATTCTTTGAATTTTTTAGGGTCATTTACAATGTTAGATAATACTGCCATAGCACTTCTATTACAATTTGACCAGTTTGCTCTACATGAATGAACACATGAATAATGGAACTCTTCAGCTACATCCTCACTTGAAGAGATACAAATTATAGCACCCATTCTCATACCATAAGCTGTAAATCCTTTTGACATACTGAATCCAACTAATACGAGAACGTTTTCAGGTAAATTAGAAAATTTCTTAAAAAACTTTCTACATACATCATCATCACCTGCAAAGTCAATATATGCTGAATCTACGAAAAATATTATCTTTTTATCTTTATCTTTTGCAACTTCTTTTGATAAGTCTAATATTTTATCCCATTCATCATCTGCAACACTATATCCAGTTGGATTGTGAGCTGGTGTGTTTATAATTGTAAAAACTCTATCTTGTTTTTCTGCTATATTTATAAAATTTTCTTTAAATGATTCAAAATTAAACCTTCTATTTTCATCAAACAATTGGTAATTAACTACTTTTCTATTAGCTTCTTCAGCTATACTTACATATGGACTCCAGAACCAATCAGATGTTAAAACCTCATCACCTTCATTAGTATAGTTCCATACAGCTAATTTTATTGCACCACTTCCTCCTGGTGAAGCTAATACTCTTATATGTCCTTCTGGTAAGTAATCTCTGAAAAATACTTTTTTAACTGCTTCTAAGTAATCTGGCTGACCTTCAAGAGCCGCATATGCACCTATCTCACAGTTGTCTAATGCCTTATATTCTTCATATACAGTTTTCATTGTTATTAATTTTCCTGAATCATCCATTAGAGCACCTATTGTTGCATTTATTACATTATCCATGCCCAAAGCTTTTTCTGCTGCTTGAGCTCTACCAGATAAGCTAAATATAACATCATTTTCTTTTGGCCACATTGCATGCTTACCAACCATACTTTGACTCATACCATCACCCCTAAAATTGTATTTACTCTCACATTATATATTAAGCAATTAGCATGCCAATAAATTTTATTTTATGTAAAACTGGTTTTGTTTAGAATTCTGATTTTTTTCATTATTAAATTAAGTATTTTAGTTGTTTCTCTTATGAATATATATGCTTGTCTAAAAAAATAAAAATTAAGAAAAAAATAATGTTAATTTTTATTAACACTTGTTTCAAAAAATTAACATTATTTTTAAAAGAATATATGTAGTTGTATTTAAATATTTTTGTTATATTTTTTCCATAAAGATGTCCTGCTTATTCCAAGAACTTGTGCAACTTCATTTTTAGAAAGCCCCTGAGCAAAAAGCATATTTATTATTTTTTCTTCAACATACTTATTTACTTCTTTTATATCAATACTTACCTTACCATCATGTATTTTACTTATATCTATAGCCTCATCTTGAACTTCTGCACTTGCTGTCGTTTCAGAATTAAATTTATCTATTTCAGAATCAGGTGACATTTTTTTAGTTCTAAAATCTTGATTTTGTCTTAATTTAATTTTACCTGTCACAACATATTTTTGAGCTATTGTCTTTAGCTCTCTTACATTCCCAGGCCAACTATAATTATATAGATTATCCATTTCATCTTTGGGCAAAACAAAATTTTCATCTATGCTGTTTATTCCATTAAGACCATCATCTTTTAACACTTCATTTACAAAATTATTAAATAATGGTATTATATCTTCTCTTCTATCTCTTAAAGGAGGTATATTTATCTCTAAACTACTCAATCTATAAAATAAGTCTGCCCTAAATGTGCCCATAACTATTTTTTCTGTTAAAGATTCGTTCGTTGCTGCTATGATTCTTATATCTAGAGGTATTATATAATCAGAACCTATTCTCATTATTTGACGTTCCTCTATTACTCTTAGTAGTTTGGTTTGAATATTAAAGGATAGACTATTTATCTCATCTAGAAAGAGAGTCCCTCCATGAGCAAGTTCAAACAATCCTCTTTTTCCACCTTTTCTAGCTCCAGTAAATGCACCTTCTTCATATCCAAAAAGTTCACTTTCAAGTAAATTTTCTGCTATAGTAGCACAGTTTATAGCAACAAAAGGTCTGTCTTTTCTTTTACTTATATTATGTATACTGTGGGCTATAATTTCTTTACCAGACCCACTTTCTCCATAGAGTAAAGTTGTGTAATCACTTTTTCCAATTTTTTTAGCTTCTTCAATAAATTCTTTAGTTAATTTATCTTTAAATAAAAAATCATCAAAAGTATATCTAGCATAAAGACCTTTTTTATTCAAATCAAATCTTATTTTTCTTTCTAGGTTTTGTAGTTTAGTTATATCTTGTATTATTCCTAAAACTCCATAAGTACTATTGTCAACTTTTATCAATGTCGTTCTAGTATTAACAATTAAGTTGTTTATATTTCTTATCTTTCTATCTTCTACATCATCTTTTTCATGTAAACAGTCTAACATCCACTCCATTTTTGGGAATACATCTAGTATATATTTATTGAGTGCACATTTTCTCTCTACTTTAAGCATGTTTTTTGCACTTTCATTGTATAAAATTATACTACCATTACTATCTATTGCAATTACTCCATCTTTTATACCATCAAGTATATTCCGTAACACTTCATTATTAAATTTTTCTTCACCTAATGTATCTAATAATTTTTTGCAATACTCGACAGCTTCTCTTATAGATTCATCACTAGCAGTTGCAAATACACTATCAATTCCATATTGTCTTGCAAAAGAACATGCTAGACCTCCACCTACTATTACGACTTCATCTTTTTGGTCTATATATTTTACAACTTTACTTCTTATCTCATATTTAGATTCAAACCATTCTTCAGTTATTTCAGTACTTATAACATTTCTCCAGCCAACATAATCAAAAGAAACTTCATTATCTCCCAAAATTAATACTACTTTTTTGGAATACCTTTTTGCTATTTCTATCGCTCTTAAAAGGTCAGTTGACTTCATATTCATAGGTATAACAGGTACATTTACTGTATCTATTACTAAACTATAACCTCCTCCTCTACCAATTATAGCTTGAGCACCTTTTTCAACAAGTATACGTCCTTGATTTTCCATTAAGTCTAGATTAAGTATGTCGATTATTATAGTTCCATTTTCTACGTCTTCTCTATATAATTCTTCTATTCTTTCTTTTAATTCAATATCAGAGGCTATAATTCCTATTTTTTTTCGCAACAAAATCACCTCAATTTTAAATTATAATGTATTGATTTCTACCTGCTTTTTTTGATTTATATAGTTTTTTATCTGCATCTTCAATTAATAGTTCAATATCTTTTCTACTACGACATCTTTTTATACTTACTCCAGCACTTATAGTTATATAGTTTTTTATTTTAGAATATATATGTTCTATACTCTCAAATTCAAGAAGTTTAAAAACTCTTTTAATGTATAATTCTATTTTATCAATCTCTTCAGCATTTATTGATTCTATAGAATCTACTAGTATTAAAATTTCTTCTCCTCCATATCTGATTATGTGTTCAGTAATATCTATAAATACATTCCTTATAATATCAGTTACCTTAATTATAACTTTATCTCCTGCTATATGACCATAGTTATCATTATAACTTTTAAAATAATCTATATCGACCAGTATTGCGACCATATTTTTATCTCTAGTCCCATTAAATAAATCCAACTGTTGTTCCAAATACCTTCTATTATACAGTTGAGTGAGCCCATCTTTTAAAATGTCATTTTCTAGTTTCTTATTATCATCCACAAGTACTCTTAAACTTTCTTGCTTTTGTCTAAGTTCATATTGTTTGTGAATTCCTTGAGACGTTTTATAGGAATTATTTTTTTCCCATTTATCAGAATACCAATCCATACTTTTATAATATTCTATTGCAAGTTTAAACTCTTTTTTTAACTCATATCCATTTGCTATCAACCCATAAAATATAGACATTTTTTTAGGATTTAATGAACTCTTTTTAACTAAATTTAGACCCTTTAGGTAATAGCTTATACCTTCATCTATATTACCAAATTTTATATATAAATCTCCATACAACTTATATATATAATCTAGTTTGGAATTATATATAAAAACATCTCCAAAGCTTTTATATATATTTTTTGATAAAATTAAATATGCGTTTACTCTTTCAAAATTACAATTATCTTTCTTTAACTCAATTTCTGCTGAATATAAAAATATAAATGAATACAAGTAATCCTTATACACACCTTCAACAACTTTCATCAATTTTATAGTCTTTATTAGAACAGCTTCTGCTTCTTTATTCATATCTTCTTTTAAATATGCCCAGATAAGGTCTATTTTTATAGCCACTCTTTCAGTTAGTGATATTGAGTTATTATTATGTGCAACATCTAATACATTATTTATATATTTTATAGCTTCTACATTATTTCCACTTTCTAAATAACACAAGCTTATTATACATTTACAAAAAGCTTCTATAGAGTATAAGTTATTTTCTTGAGCTAGCCTTAAACATTCAATCAGGTACTCCATACTCTTTATAAAGTTATTAAATAAATATAGATAAACTCTTCCAAATATATAGTTTGCTCTACTTACAAGGGGTTTATTTTTTAAATTTTTAAAAAAAGATACTTCTTCCACTAAAGCTATTATATCAGTTTTATTCTGATATAATGCACTTATTTCTACACACAAATTCATATTAAACAAGACCAACAACTCATTCAGGTTATTTTGTCTTATAATTTTTTTTGCTGATAAATAAAAGTTATTTGCCTTATCATATTTTCTTATAGAAATAGATGATAGAGTAAGATAAATATAAATCTTAGATATTATATCTGCATCATCTTTCAATGATAATTTTTTAATATATTCTAATGACTCTGTCAAATAATTGTATGATGCTTCTCTATCTTTTTTTATATAGTTTATAAGACTGATTAGATACAAAACATAGACTCTACTCTTATTTTCTAGTTTTGTACTTAAAAGGTCTTCGTGATAATCCAAGATGTAGTTTAAATCTGTCAAATTTAGATAAAATTTAGTCAACATATCATATTCTATCTTGTTTATATTTCTCTTTAAATCTTCTATTAAACTCCTTTTCAAGTAAATCACCAATCCTATTTCAACAGTTAAAAATTCTTAAAATCATGATAATGCAAACATCTATTTCGCCCACTTTGTTTTGCTTTATATAAGGCTTTATCAGCATTTCCAATTATTTCTCTTATATCTATACTACTATTTTTACATGTATCAATACCAATACTAACTGTCAAATTATTTTTTGAAAGTTTTTTTACAATCCTACATAACTTTCTTCCAAATATTTTACTTTTTTTATAATCTTTACATATAGATAATATCAAAAATTCTTCTCCACCATACCTTACCATAAGCATGTCTTTTTTTAGATATTTTTTTATTATTATAGCTATATTTTTAAGAGCAATATCTCCACTATAATGTCCATAAGTATCATTATATTCTTTAAAATAATCTATATCTATCATAAATACAGTACTGTATTCACTGACTTCTTGTTTTTCTAAAAACTCCTTCAAAAAAGCTCTATTATATACACTTGTTAAATGATCAATATACTTTTTCTTATCTAAATCAATCTGTACTTTTCTCATGTTATTTATTTCTTTTTCTATATATTCATGTCTATAATTTAAAGAATCTATATAATTTCTATTTCTAGCTTTTACATACATCATTTTTAATTCATAATACATTTTAAAATATTTCATACTCATCTCATAATTTTGAATCTTTTCAAAACACAAATATATATTCTTGTATGCTAACTTCACATAATTATAGTTTGTAGCATTTTTAGATTTTTCAAGGAGTTTTTTATTTGTACTTAAGGCATTCTCATAATCTCCAAAGACATAATATATTTTTGCCTGATGATAAATTACTTCCAAAGCATACATTGTATATTCTTCTATATTTTTTATCATACTTAAGATATTTTTAGCCCTATCTAAATAGCAAATTGACTGTTCAAACGATTTCTCATTACTTTTTGCGTAATACATGGATAAATTTATAAATAAATCAAACTTTTCTACTTCTTTTAAACTTTGATTCTTAATTTTTTCCAAATATACTTCAGATTTTGCTAAATTATTTATTGCTACAGAATAATTTTTAGTCTTTATTAATATTTTGGTTATATTATTTGACGCTCTATATTTTTGAATTATATTTACATTTCTATATTTTTTATTGCTTATTGCTTCATTAAAATATTCTATCGAACATTCATAATTTTCAAATGAACATTCACATTCACCTATCTTTATATTACATAATGAAGACATTTCCATGTCCTTTAGTAAATCTGCATATTTTCTTGCTTTTAAAAAATTTACTTTAGCAATTAGAGCATCATCTAAAAACAAAAAATATATTTTACCAATAATAAAAAAATATTTTTTTTTACAATTAAAATCGTTAATTTTTTTTACCTTTATATACAAATCTTCTATTTCTTTAATTATTATAGAAGATTCTATGCACTTACTTGCCTTAATGTAAATAAGTTGTGATTTAAAAATAATTTCTTCAACTGGACAATTATTTTCATCACAAAGAAGGTTAAATTTGTCTATATACAAATTTGCCCTATTTACATCTTCATTTTTTAAACTTAAAATAGCTACTTGTGAATAGAATCGTGCTAAAAATTTATAATCTTTAGGTAAGTATTGCTCAATATATTTATAGGAAATCAAAATATACTCTTTCATTTTTTCACTAAGACCTTGAATACCGTATAATAAAGCTAGCAAAAAATTTGATTTTAATAACATCAAACTATTTTGTTCAGTTTTATAGCAATCGATTGAATTCTTTACTATATCAATTTCATTTTGAATAAAATCATTATTATTCAATAATCTTTCATTCAAGGTTAGCTTAAACATTGAATCTAAAATTGTATCATCTATCTCTTCCAAATATTTACTATATATTGTAACTCACCTCCGACTTACATTATCTCATAAATTTAGTACTTTTCCATACTATTTTTGAAAAAAGTTGATGTCTCAATTTAGAAATTTCTCTTAAATTAAGACATATATTACACTAAACTATACAATTTTCTATCTGAACTATATAATCCTGACAATTTTCACAAATTATCAAACTTACAATATAACTATTATCAACTTTATTTGACCTTGATAATTTATTAAAAGATAATCCTTTGTAATCAATAGATATATTACTTATTACATATTCTCCATCTTTACTGAAAATATAAAAATGATATTCTAGAAAAGGAAAGAATTTTTTCTTTTCTTTTACTCCTTCTAAACATAATGGACATGCTTCTTGATAATATTCTATATCAAAATCAACTTCTTCTGCTTCATTAAGTATATCAATTATTTTTGAAATACTTACTCCTTGAACTGGATTTTCTTCATCATTTATTAAAGCACTACAATTTTCCTCTTTTAATAAATATTCTTTATCATCATATATAAATTTGTATAAACTCATATTATATCCTCCTTACAATTATTAATCTCCAAGTTATTCTACCACTTAAACAAACTTAATAAAAGTAATTGTTTAAAATCTTTACAATTAATTAAGTCATATGTACCATATGTCGCTATATATCTACCTTAATTAATTCTTTTAAAATCCAAGTTTACGTTTTGAGCATCCAGTTTTCCAAAATCCATTGTCAAAACTCACTTTAACTATTATTATAAGTATATAAATATAGAACTGCATAGATGTGACACACTTAACTATTTAATATGATACGATTTAGTATCTAAATTTATATATTGTATATAGGGGGAGATATATATGTATAAAGATAAGAGTGATGAATGTATACACTTAATGACTGCATACATAGATAGTGAAAGTGGATATTATTCATTTATTGACACACAATTAGAAGATTTTATTGTTAAATATGGTGAAAACATTGTTGATTCAAATTTACACAGCATAATGATGTTGCTCTGTAAATGGGGATTGTCTTAGCATTTTGAGAAATTTTTTTATATATTGTATTCTGTATTATTTATTCATTAGTAAAAAAAGATTGTCACAAACTTAAAGACTATATATAGATTTTTAAAGAAATCTATATATAGTCTTTTTAAATTTCCACAAAATGTATACTTGAATAAGTTAAATTTATTTTTCTAAAATTTACCTATATTATATGCTATAATTTAAGTACCTACAACAATAAAAAATATCTAATATGTATTATCTAGTTTAACTCATCATAATATCATCTCTACATTTACAATTAAGATATTTTCAATATAGTAATGCTTAATTTTAATATTATAAAAAGGAGAGTTTTTGTATGAATTATAATGACTTATTAAAATCAGCTAGAGAGAACTTTAATGGAACATGTAAAGTCTGTAAAATTTGTAATGGATTAGCTTGTGCTGGAAATGTTCCTGGTATGGGTGGTAAAGGAAGTGGTTCATCTTTTATTGAAAATAGAAAGAGTCTAGAAAAAATAAAGATAAATATGAGAGTAATACATAATGTTTCAAAGCCAAATACATCAATAGAATTATTTGGTAGAAAAATGAGTTCTCCTATATTCGCTGCACCTGTTTCAGGAACTATATTGAATATGGGTGGTAAAGTTTCTGAAAGAGAATACATAGAGCCTGTTGTTAGAGGTTGCTCCAATTCTGGAATTTATGCTATGGTTGGAGATACTAATGTAGATACTTTTTTATTGGATAATTTAGATGTGTTAAAAGATAATGATGGAAATGGAATTGTATTTATAAAGCCTTGGAAGAATTCAAGGATAATAGAAAAGATTAGATTGTCTGAAGAAGCAGGTGCTTTTGCAGTTGGTGTAGACCTTGACGCTTGTGGATTGATTAATAATCAGCTTCAAGAAAATCCTTTTTCTCCTAAGACAATTGATGAAATTAGAGAATTGGTTGAGTCTACTAGATTACCTTTTATTATAAAAGGAATTATGACTGTAGATGATGCTTTGATGGCTGTAGAGTCTGGTGCTAGTGCTATTATAGTTTCAAATCATGGTGGAAGAGTGCTTGATTATACTCCTGGTACTTGTGAGGTACTACCAGATATAGCTAAGGCTGTAAAGGGAAGGATAACAATACTTGTTGATGGTGGTGTTAGGACTGGTGTTGATGTAGTTAAGATGCTTGGTTTGGGTGCTGATGCTGTTTTGATGGGAAGACCTTTTGTTACTGCTTCTTTTGGTGGTGGTATTGATGGTGTGGAGTTTTTTATAGATAAGATTAGAAATGAGTTGTGTGAGACTATGATTTTGACTGGATGTCAAGAGGTCAAGGATATTGATGGTAAGGTTATATGGAAGTGATTGTAAAATAAATTTATAGCATTTATATTTAAATATTATGTCATTTCACATACACAAAATAGTGTCTCATTTAGTATTTAAGAAATCCTATTGAGACACTATTTTTATATATTTTTTAGATTTTAAGGTAATGTAAAATAATTTGTGCTTCAAGGTTAA